>NZ_RZPB01000880.1:0-2237 GCF_003998535.1 Mesorhizobium sp. M7A.F.Ca.AU.002.02.1.1
CGCAGGGATTGTCGCGCAAGGCAGGCGGCCAGCCACAGGATTGCGATTTGCTTGCGAGCTGCCGGAAACGGGAAAGCCCGGCTGGGGCCAGCCGGGCCTTCTATGGTGGTGTGGCTTTAGCCGCCACGGAGGGTATCGATCTTCAGGCGGCGTAGCCGCCATAGCCACGCGCAACGGCGTGCACGCCCGCCACCGGCTCGAGGTCCGGCCACAGGATACAAGAAGCTTGCGCAAACTGGACGAGCGCGTGGCGGGCCTGCTCGATGGTCACATAGCCTGGGATGGCGAGTTCACATGCTTCCACCGCGTTGCGGTAGAGGGGGCCGCGGCGGGAGGTCGTCCAATTGGTAAGGAAGTCGTGCATTTCGGCCAGCGACGCAATCTCGCGCTTGAAGCCAAGGCCGACCGAGAGTGCGACCGGGGAATGAAACAGCTTGTCGTGCATGAAGCGGGCTCCTGGTTTTTTTGCGCGCTTGGAGAGATATCCGGCGGGTCCGCGAACGGGACGCCCTGAAACGCGCAACGAGGCCGGAGGTTCCAGACTTGGGTCTTGGCGGTTTTTGATTGTGCCTGGTCGGCGAAATTATCAATTTCGCAGCGCAACGATCATGTGCCGGACGCTCAACGGCTCCGCTTCCACTTGGCGACGGCAGGCTCTCCAAAATCCCGAAGGAGCCATCGAGATCGCTTGCCGCCCTGAGGCTCACGCCTTCTTCACGAACTCGGTCTTGAGCACCAGGCCTTTCACTTGCTTGGTGTTGCATTCGATCTCGCCGGGATTGCCGTTCAGGCGGATAGCCTTCACCAGCGTGCCGCGCTTGATCGTTTCCGAAGTGCCTTTGACTTTGAGGTCCTTGATCAGCGTGACGGAATCGCCGTCATTCAATTGAGCGCCATTGCTGTCGCGCACGATTACATCGTTCGGCATGCCATCTCCTGTGATTGGCAGGTTTCAAGGGCAGAGCGCGGCGGGATGTTTACCGCCCTGCTTCGCGCAAAGGCTCGGGCTTGTCCTGCGAAGCTCGTAGAGCGAAGCAGGATGGCGGAGAGAGCGGGATTCGAACCCGCGTTACGGTCTCCCGTAAACACACTTTCCAGGCGTGCGCCTTCAACCACTCGGCCACCTCTCCGTCCATGCATGTCGCGTCGGCCGGTTTTGCCGCGCGGGTTGGGGAGATGCACCTCCCTTGGGGCAAGACGAAACTTTCGCCATCGGCGTCGCCAACCAGCAAACGCCTTCCCCTGCACCTGAGCCGTCGAAGCAACAGGCGCGGGGCTCATCTAGTCGATCCGACGGCGAATGCCAAGCCATAACGGCAGTCTATTCGCTTTGCCGGCCACACAGTCTTTCACGAGGCCGCCGGCATGCCCGTTTTTGCGGGCGCCGCCGCTGCAATGGTGTGCACAGGCAGGACCGCAGGGACGGCCGCCCTTGACTTCCCCCGGAGTTGCCTGTCGGGTGCCGAGGCTTTGCGGGGGCATTGTGCGGACATGACATCGAGCAATGGACAGACGCCAGTCAGGCGGCCGGACAGCGGGCTGTCCTTCGTGCCGGTGGGCTGGCTTGTCTTCGTCATGGCGTGGTCAGTCTACGGCCTGATCTCCGTCTGGCCCGCGGTCGGCGCCACCGGCCTGCCAGACAGCGTGCTTTACCTTATCTATGGCGGGCTCGTCGTCGACATCGTCACCATCCTATGGGGGCTTTACCTGCTCGGCCTCGCCTTCGGCCGCTCGGCCCGCTTCCCGCGCCAGTTCACGATCTGGCAGATTGCCATAATCGTCGGGCTGCTGGTCATCCATGCCTATGCCCCTACGGTGCCGGGATTCGTCTTCTCGGGCCAGGCGCTTGTCATCACCGGCGCCGAAATCGCCATCGGCGCGCTCTGCATCTATCTGCTGCGCCATGGATCCGAAGCCGATGCCGTTTATGTCAATCCGAAAACCGAGAGCCCATCGGCCTTCGTCTCGGTCATCGCCGCGCTGCTCGGCATCGTCCTGGGCGCGGTCATCGGCGCCGTGGGCGGATTCGCCATCGGCTCGGTGATCGCCGATGCCACCGAGATGAGCTGTTTCGAGGGCGCCTGCGGCTATTTCGCCGTGTTCACCGGCCTGGCCGGTCTGGTGATCGGCGCCATCGGCGGCGGCGTTTTTGCTGTCTGGCGTGTCCACCGGCACAAAAGGAAGCCGGCCGCATAATTCGCGCGGGCAACAAATCCGGGTTCACACGGTCTTGGGAG
>NZ_RZPB01000881.1:0-2237 GCF_003998535.1 Mesorhizobium sp. M7A.F.Ca.AU.002.02.1.1
TCGATGCACCGGTCTCGGGCGGCACCGGCGGGGCTGCGGCCGGCACGCTGACCTTCATGGCGGGAGGCTCCGATGATGCCTTCGCTGCCGCCGAGCCGATCCTGAAGCCGATGGCCGGCCGCATCGTCCATTGCGGCGGCGACGGCGCCGGCCAGGCAGCAAAGATCTGCAACAACATGATCCTCGGCATTTCGATGATCGGTGTCGCCGAAGCCTTCGTTCTGGCCGAAAAGCTCGGCCTGTCGCATCAGGCGCTGTTCGACGTCGCCTCGACCTCGTCGGGCCAATGCTGGTCCTTGACCACCTACTGCCCGGTGCCCGGCCCGGTGCCGACTTCGCCCGCAAACAGGGACTACAACCCAGGATTTGCAGCCGCCTTGATGCTGAAAGACCTGAAATTGTCCCAGGAAGCCGCGCAAGGTGCGGGTGCTGTAACGCCGCTCGGTGCCGAAGCGGCTCAGCTTTATGCCTTGTTCAACGCCCAGGGACATGGCGGCGTCGATTTCTCCGGCATAATTAATTTTCTCAGGGGTAACCCGGCGTAACCCACGGATTTGGCGGATTTTTCCGGTTTCCTTCGGTGGAAAAAATGAAAATTTAGATTTGCTTAAGCTCTCGATAACTCCGCGGTAACGATGTCCCTATAAAACGGACTGTGAGGCGGACATCTCATCCGTCCGGCGCTCCGGATCAGGTCTCGCGTACCGGAGCCCGTAAGTTTCGACAAGTGCCATAAGTTTCGCAAAGTGTTTGCGTAGCGAAGCGCCATGCGTATCTGGCAAAACCGCGTTCCCGATGGAGCGCGGTTTTTGCGTTTTACCCTGCAGCACGGTTGAGACATCGATGAACCGGAAACTGTACTCCGGGATACCTCACATGCGCCCGCGGGCGCCTTCCGGATCATAGGGCGAGTCGGCGATCACCTTTGCCGCGCGGCGCTCGCCGAGGATCGAAACCTGGAGCTCGGTACCGGGCGACACAAGTTCCAGGGGCAGCAGCGCAAGTGCTATGTCGTGACCAAAAGTGTAGGAATAGCCCGCCGAGGTGATGTGGCCGACGAGCTCGCCTTCGCGGTAAACGCCCTCGAAGGCGAATGCGCTCGCACCATCCGTGTCGATCGACAGTGTGGCGATCCGGCGTGTAACCTGCTGCTGTTTCGCGACCAGTGCCGCCCGGCCGATGAAGTCCCTGTTGTCGAGGCTGATGAAGCGCTCGAGGCCGCTTTCCCAGGCGGACAATTCGGGGTTCATATCGCGGTACATGGCCCGGTAGGATTTATCGAGACGAAGCGATTCCAGCGCTTGAAGTCCGACCAGCCTCAGCCCGTGTGCCTCTCCCGATGCCAGAAGCGCATCCAGCAAATGCCGCTGGTAGCAGAGTGGATGATAGAGCTCCCATCCCAGCTCACCCGAATAGTTGACACGCAGCAGCCGTACGTCGCTGGCCATGCCGACGGTGCTGGACTGTACGCTGAACCATGGGAAGGCCTCGTTGGAGAGGTCGATCTCCGTCAGCGGCTGCAGTATGTCGCGCGCCTTCGGCCCAACCACCGTGAAGCTGCCGCGATCCTCCGTGACGTTGCGCAGATGCACGCTGCCGTCCTTCGGCAACAGCCGGCCGAGATCGTCAAGGTTCCAGCGTTCGGCGCGCGGCGTCGATATGAGATAGAACAGGTCGCTCTGCAGCCGCGCCACCACATACTCGGCCTGCACGCCGCCGGTCGGCGTCAGGTGATGGGCAAGAGCGACACGACCGGGACGCGGCAGTCTGTTGGCCAGGATTCCGTCGAGCCAGCCCTCGGCGCCCGGCCCGCCGACCTCGAACTTGGTCATTGGTGTCATCTCGACCAGACCGCCGGCGTGGCGGACAGCCTGGACCTCTGCGGCGACGTGGTTCCCCTTGGGGGTCCAGCGCCAGCTGTAGACATTGCGCGCCTCGACACCCGCGGGCGCAAACCAGCTCGGCATCTCCCAGCCGTTCAACACGTCCCATACCGCGCCAAGCTGACTTAGGCGGTCATAGGACGGGGCCGTTTTCTGCGGTCGCGCCGCCGGCATGTCCTGGCCCGGATAGTGCTGTACGGCGTGGGTGCCCCAGGCTTCCCGGACCTTGGCCCGGGTCCAGTTCTTGTTGGCGTATCGGCCGAACCTGCGGGGATCCAGCTCCGCCGTGTCGATGCTGTTGCCACCCTCCACGATCCGTTCGGAGAGGTAATAGCCAATCGCACCGCCCCAAAG
>NZ_RZPB01000882.1:0-2237 GCF_003998535.1 Mesorhizobium sp. M7A.F.Ca.AU.002.02.1.1
GCCTGGCGATTTGTTTGCCCCACGGCATGGTCAGGATCTCGGCGCCCGAAGTCTTGACGCCGAAGTTCGGGGAGATGAACGCAATCGCCGCCACCCCGTCCGACGCACCGGGCTGCGTTGCCGCCCAGACCGCCAGCGAGCCGCCGGTCGAAGTCGAGATGACGATCACCTTGTCGCCGATCGCCCGGCCGATGGCGAGCGCCTCCTCATAGTCGTTGATCCAGGCATTGATGCTGCCTTGCGTCATCGCCGCGCCATCCTGCCCATGACCGGTAAGCCGTGTGTAGAAGAGATTGGCGTCAAGCTGTTCCGCCACTTCGTCAGGCAGCGGGCGGACCTCGCCCTTCGATGCGGAAAAGCCGTGGATGTAGACGATCGATAGCGGGGTCCTGGCATGCACCAACGGATCGGCCCAGACGATCTCCTTCTCCAGCCCGTCTCGGATTCCGGGGATGGCGGCTTCCGCCTTTGCCACATAGGCCTGCGGATCGTCGCCGATGAGCGAGGGATCGAAACGGATCGTGGTGTCGACGCGAACGCGCGGGCCGAACACGAAGGCCAGTGCGAGAACGGCAATAAGGCCCAGCACAGCAAGCACGATCCGTCGCCCCATCGCAGACTCCACGCGGCACTTGTCTCAACCATGGCGACGGCGGCCCGAAAACGGGGAGCCTGCCAATTTCGCAGGCGTCCTATTCGATCGGCGGCTTGCGGTCGTAATGCAGAGGCCGCGCCTTCCAACTGGTCATCAGGCTGATAAACCCTCTGCACAGCGGCCTCGGCAGCAGGGCGAGCAGTTTCAGCGGCCAGCTTGTCCGGCGCGGGAAATGGACTTCGAAACCGCCCGACTTGATGCCTCGCGCCATGCGGCGCGATGCGCGGCTGACCGGCATCAGTCCCGGCATCGGCAGCATGTTCTTCTCGGTCAGCGGGGTGTCGATGAAGCCTGGGTTGAACACCTGGATACGCACGTTCATCTTGTCGAAATCATACTTCAGCGACTCGGCCAGGATGTTGATGGCCGCCTTGGTGCCGCCATAGGCGGCCGTTGTCGGCCAGCCGAAATAGGATGTCACGGAGCCGACCAGCACGACATGGCCGCGCGCCCGCACACGCATGCGTTCGACCGCAGGCACGAGGCCGTTGATGATGCCGAAATAATTGACCTCGAAGGACCGGCGAAAGTCGTTGACGACAAGATTCTCCCCCGGCGTCGAAATGTAATTCCCAGCATTGAAGATGGCGAGCACGATGGGACCGAGCTCCTTCTCGATCGCGGCGACGGTTCTTGCCATGCGCGGCTCGTCGGTGACGTCGCAGGGAAAGGCCGTGACGCTGCCCGGCATCTGCGCGGTCTCGACGACAAGCGTGTCGATCGGATCGTCGTCGAGCGCCGTCACCGCGACGGCATAGCCCTGGGAAGCAAGATCCCTGGCCAAGGCACGGCCGATGCCGCTCGATCCGCCCGTGATCCAGGCGACGCCGTGCTTCGGGTTGGCCCGGTAGAGTGTCATGCTGCGCCCTGTCGACTTGTTGGTGCTTTGCTCTAGCGATGAAGAAATCGAATGAAAAGCTGCTTTTCAACGTCAGCCGGAAAATGAGCTGTGGCGCAAGAGGTCGGTTTCGGGAAGCGCTGACGCAATTACAGTACCGCAAATGCGACTGGACCAGACAAATTCTTGCCTTGAAACTGCAGCTTCGGGTTTCTAGGGTTTCGGCGCACCTACACAAGGAATCCTGAATGCCCCGTTCTGTGATCGACGCGATCGGCAAAACGCCTTTGATCCGCCTCAACAAAGCTTCGGAACAAACCGGTTGCGAGATCCTGGGCAAGGCCGAATTCATGAATCCGGGCCAGTCGGTCAAGGATCGCGCCGGCCTGTTCATCATCCGCGATGCCGAGCAGCGTGGGCTGCTGAGACCCGGCGGTGTCGTCGTCGAGGGAACGGCGGGCAACACCGGCATCGGGCTGACGCTGGTCGCCAAGGCGCTCGGCTATCGCACCGTCATCGTCATTCCCGACACACAGAGCCAGGAGAAGAAGGACACGATCAAGCTGCTCGGTGCCGAACTGATCGAAGTGCCTGCCGTGCCCTACAAGAACCCCAACAATTATGTGAAACTGTCGGGGCGGCTGGCCGAGCAACTGGCGCGGACCGAGCCGAACGGCGCCATCTGGGCCAACCAGTTCGACAATGTTGCCAACCGTGACGGCCATATCCGCACCGCAGCAGAGG
>NZ_RZPB01000883.1:0-2232 GCF_003998535.1 Mesorhizobium sp. M7A.F.Ca.AU.002.02.1.1
GAGCCTCGTATTAGCAATCCACTTGACCCACAGCCCACCTAAAGGCGCGAGCCAAGAAACCGGTCAAGCCGGTGAGGCGTCGTTGCTGTATGCATCGTTTGAACATTACTTCCGATACGCTCCTGACTTCTTCATTGCCCTCGTCAGGCTTGGTACCGGCATCACCGGCGGCTGGTCCGCAAGGTCGCTGGCAGCCATGGGGGGAGCCGGTTCTGGAAACGGCAGATGGCTCGCGATCCAATCGTCGAGGAACCTGCGGCCGCGAGCATCATCCGGTCAAACCAGGATCGTAGTGGAGATGGCATCGTGGATCGTGCCATAGAGGCTGTCGATGGGCTGGCGGAAGCGTCCATGCAGTCACGATGCTTTCAGCTCATCGAACCTCGGGCGCCAAAGAGTGTTCCGTTGGTTTTTGCTGAAATGGCGGGAACTTTTTCCTCCGGCGGTGATTTTCGTCGCCATGACAAAACTGTCTGACCTTGGACCTCGCATCCCCCGCAACGGGGGTAATTGCATTCGCGAAAAGGACCGCTTCTACGCGTGTCCATCTTGCGGCCAGAAAGTCGATCAGACCGATTTGCGGCAAGTCATGTGGCACGAACGGCCTGGCCACGAGCCGCTGGAGCCGGAAGACAGCGCGACGATAATCAAGTTCCCGGATCCCCGGAAATAGCGATCAGTCGCATGTGACCCGCCGTCCATCGAGACAGCGGGCGCGACTTCCCCCCTCGCAAAAATCAAAGGAACAAAGGTCAGATCTCGCAGTTGTGCGATCACCTGGGAGGGAACGATGTTGCATCACGAAATCGGCACTGTTTCGGACTGGTCGAAGTTGGTGGCGGACGATCCTCTCATCGCCGCCGATATCGCCCAGCGTCTTTCTGTGCTAGCGTGCAATGACAAGTCTACCGCTGCCCACGTCCAGTCGCCCAGCGCCGTGAGATTTCGAGGTTCCGACCTCACCAGCGCAGCACCCACCGAGTATCCGCGGCCGATTGTGCTTCTAGCGACCATCTGTGGGTCGACGGCCGTGGGTATAACGCTGCTTCTGGCGGCGGCGGTTTGAGCCACGGGACCTGATGCCGCTCCCCCAGACACTGTCTTCGATTGAGATGACGCTCGAATGTCCGGCATGCGGAACGGCTTTCATCAAACCGGGGCGTTGGTTCATCGCTGCCGCCCACTATCGGTGCGAAGGTTGCCAGCGTTTACACCGCCTTACCTATCCAGAAAAGGTGGAATTGTTCGACAGATATACCAAGCGTCTGACGACAGTCTCGCAGCGAGGGACAACGAGGCCGCGCGAGTGCCCCAGAGGCAACGACAAGGCCAGTGACGCTCCACCGGGACGGGAAGGGTAACCGACGAGGCAGCGGAAGAGTGTTCGCCTGCCAGCACGTCCGGCTGATGCTTGGTTCGATCACTCGTTTTCTGACCATCTCGTTGACGTGCGGAATATCATGACAGCGACGACGGCAGAGCTTTGGTTCATAAAACCGAGGAGGTTCGTTTGAGCCTGGCTTCACGTTTAGGACGGCGTCCCGTAGCGGCCGCCACATGATCGAGCGGCCTTCATCCGCTGCAAGCACCTGCCGCGGCGCACGAATTACGCCGAGGCGTTGATGAGAGCATCGACACCGATAGACATGCCAAACGTCGGCATGCCGCGATGGTCTGTAGCACTCGCCATTCTGCACGATGCAGAGGGTGGCGCTTCCAGCATGTGGAACATATCGAAAGCCGCTGTGTTCTGGGCGCCAAAGGAGATCGCGATGATCCGTTGGCTAGTCAGAATCGGCGCCTTATATGCGGCATACAAACTCGGCGAAGCTGCCGGGCGCAGTGAGCAGGAGGTCATTCCTCTCCCGCCCTCCGACCGGCAACGGCAGCCAGGTAGGCAGGAGCGGACCGACCTCGGCGTCGAGCCATCCTAAAAAAAACGCAGGTCGCTGGCCGCAGGCCGGTTCTTCAGCGAATAAGCTCGTCCCATGACAGGCGTGTGACGCCAACGCTCTGTGCGAAGGACGGGGCGCGGCGCTGAGCTTCGGGATGTTGGTCCATCGATCGATGCACAGCGAAGACCCGTCATTGATCAGCAATGGCGGGTCTTGCTTTGAGACCACTTGGCCCGGGGTTGTAAGCCAAGCTTCCACCCCAACTTTGATTCGCGCCACAGGTTCCCAGCCTGGCCAAATAATGCCGGGGGGGTCATCACCACACAAAAGCCCGCCG
>NZ_RZPB01000884.1:0-2231 GCF_003998535.1 Mesorhizobium sp. M7A.F.Ca.AU.002.02.1.1
ATGCAATTCGCTTGCGAGAAGAATGTCGCGGTGGCCGATTACCCAAAATTCAAGGCCTGGTGCGACGAGTACTTCTATCTGTCGCACCGCAACGAGCCGCGCGGCACCGGTGGCATCTTCTTCGACTGGCTGCATTCGGGTGAGGACAAGGGCGGCTGGAATGCCGATTTCAACTTCGTCCAGGATGTCGGCCGCGCTTTTCTCGTCGTCTACGGCCACCTTGTGCGCGCCAACTTCAACGAGAACTGGACCGATGGCGACCGTGACGAACAGCTCATCCGCCGCGGCCGCTACGTCGAATTCAATCTGCTTCACGATCGCGGCACCATATTCGGACTGAAGACCGGCGGCAATGTCGCCGCCATCCTCTCCAGCCTGCCGCCCGAGGTCCGCTGGCCGTAACAAAATGGTGAGCCCGGCGTGAGCCGCATTGATGTCCCATTCGCTCGAATTGGGCATGGAATGTGGCACACGGTGCGGCGAAAAATTTCTTTTTCGTCTAATAGGCTCTTGAAAAGACTGGTCTATTTGTGGCGCGGGGTCGGGAAGCGCCGGCGGTTCGCCTGCGCGCAATTTCAGAAGAGTGCGAAACGGCTTTCCGACCGGAATTGCGTCAAGACAAAGCGAGCCGCGACCCGACGCGACCGGACGGCCCAAGACGACGCGGGACATCTTCGTCAAAAAGATACCCGCCTTTCCAGGAGTACTTCGCAATGCGCAAGATCATTGTTTCGGCGGCCGCCGCTGCCCTTCTCGCTTCCGGTTCGGTGGCGTTCGCCGCCGTCAAGCACACCACCGGGACGATCAAGACCTTTGACACGACGGCCATGAGCCTGGTCCTCGACGATGGATCGTCTTTTACGCTTCCCAAGACCTTCAAGGATCCTGGCCTGCAGGTCGGTGAAAAGGTCCGTGTCTCATGGGACATGAGCGGCAAGAAAAAGATTGCCGAGGCTGTCAAGATCGCCAAGTGAAGGCCTGCCCGCCAAAACGGGACGAGACGAGGGCGGAGCGATGCTGCTCCGCCCTTTTGCCGTTGACGGCAACCAATACCACCCCATCTGTGTTATGCTTCTCACCCGTTCGCGGTCCGCGGTTTCAACCCTGGAACCGGACATGGGCCAAAAAAGTGCCGGAGCCTCGACCAGGCTCCACGGAGAAAAGGAGAAATCTCATGAAGGAATTTCACTGCGGGTCGCTCGTGCCCGGCTGTGACTGGCACACACGTGCCGACGAGGAAGCCGAGGTCATGCGCCGTGCCGTCGAGCACATGCGCGAGACACATGGTGAGACGGTCATCCGCGAGACGATGATCGAGGCGATCCGTTCGCGCATCGAAAAGACCCGCGACGCGGCCTGATCTACCCGGCCTGCAAGGCTTCGGCGGCGCGCTTGAGGAGCGCGTCGCGATCAGGGGCAAACCCGGCTTCGACCCATTCCGCTTCGAGATTCCTGAGGATTTCGCCGAGTTTCGGGCCTGGAGTTGCGCCGAGCGCCGTCAGATCGGCACCTTTCAGCGGAAACAACGGCTTTTCCCATTTGGTGGCGAAGCCAAGCAGGCGCGAAAAGCCACCGGCTTCGAGCAGCGCCTCATTGTCCTCGACGGCGCGCATCCTGGCTGCCGCAAGCGACAGCCGCAGACGGTCGACAAACCCCTGCCGGTCGCCGCGATAGAGCCTTTTTGCCAGTTCGCCCTCGGTCGTCTTCGGCTCGACGGCGGTGGCGAGCGCCCATTGGCGCAGGCGATCCGCTTCGGCGGTCGAGAGTTTGAGCCGCTCGGCGAGCGACTTCATGCGAGCGGCATCGGGCGGCACGATCGCTTCCAGTCTGAGCAGCGGGTCGGGTGCCCAGCCCAGATCCTTGCCGGCCTTGGCCAACCCATGGATGGCATCGATACCCCATTTCTCGCTTTCCGGCAGCGCCGCGGTCAAGACACCTGCCTGCCGCATCCAAAGCAGCGCCCGTGACGGATCGGGCGCCGACAAAAGTTTCTTCAGTTCCGACCAGATGCGCTCGGACGAAAGCTGGGCCAGCCCTTCCTTCAGACGGGCGCAGGCTTTCAGCCCCTCGGCGTCGGGCCGTCCGTCGCCGTACCAGGCGAAGAAGCGGAAGAAGCGCAGGATGCGCAGGTAGTCTTCGCGAATGCGCGCTTCCGGGTCGCCGATGAATCGCAGCCGGCGCGCCTCGATGTCGGCAATGCCGCCGACCAGGTCGACCACCTTGCCATCGGC
>NZ_RZPB01000885.1:0-2223 GCF_003998535.1 Mesorhizobium sp. M7A.F.Ca.AU.002.02.1.1
CCCCCACTCCGTCGAGCTACGCTCGAGGGAGGGGGGGAAGCCATCAGCAAAACGCGCTGCCGCCGCAAGACAGGCATTATCGGGAGAGAAATGCCCGCCATGACGAGGGGCGGTGCCGACGTCGTTCCAAGGCGATCGTAGATCGTAAAGCTAGCTGAGCATGACTCTGCCCTCAACCTGTGCTATGCGCCGCGCTTCCTTTCCGGCACGATGCGTGAAATCGGCCGCAAACCGCTTATATCAGTGCAACCATGACCCTTTCATTCGATCTCACCACTGACAGCGCCCGCGACGCGTTGCGTGCCCGCTCGGCACAGCCCGAAAAGCAGTCGCTGATCGGCCTGACGCGGATCGAACTCGCCGAGACTCTGGTTGCATCAGGCGCTGTGCCCGAGCGCCAGGCGACAATGCGCGCCCAGCAGCTGTGGCACTGGATGTATGTGCGCGGCGTCTCCGATTTCGCCGGCATGTTCAACATCTCCAAGGATCTGCGTGCTGAGCTCGACAAGCATTTCACCGTCGCCAGGCCCGAGATCGTCGAGGAGCAGATTTCCGCCGACGGCACGCGAAAGTGGCTGTTCCGCTTTCCGCCGCGCGGCGCCGGCCGGCCTGTCGAGATCGAAACCGTCTACATTCCCGAAGAGGGTCGCGGCACGCTGTGCATCTCCTCGCAGGTGGGCTGCACGCTGACCTGCTCGTTCTGCCACACCGGCACGCAGAAGCTGGTGCGCAATCTGACGGCCGAGGAGATCCTCGCCCAGCTGCTCACCGCCCGCGACCGGCTCGGCGATTTCCCTGACCGCGACACGCCCGACGGCGCCATCGTGCCGGCCGAAGGCCGCAAAGTGTCCAATATCGTCATGATGGGCATGGGCGAGCCGCTTTACAATTTCGAAGCGGTGAAGAAGGCGCTGCTGATCGCTTCCGACGGTGACGGCCTGTCCCTGTCGAAGCGGCGCATCACGCTGTCGACCTCCGGCGTCGTGCCGGAAATCTTCCGCACCGGCGAGGAAATCGGCGTCATGCTGGCAATCTCGCTGCATGCCACCAATGACGATCTGCGCGACTTGCTTGTGCCGATCAACAAGAAGTATCCGCTGAAGGAACTGATCGCCGCCTGCCGCGCCTATCCCGGCCTGTCGAACGCCAAGCGCATCACCTTCGAATATGTGATGCTGAAGGACGTCAACGATTCCATCGAGGACGCCAAGGGACTGATCAAGCTGCTCAAGGGCATTCCGGCCAAGATCAACCTGATCCCGTTCAACCCGTGGCCGGGCACCAATTACCAGTGCTCGGACTGGGAAACGATCGAGAAATTCGCCGACTACATCAACAATGCCGGCTATGCCTCGCCGATCCGCACGCCGCGCGGCCGCGACATCCTCGCCGCCTGCGGCCAGCTCAAATCCGACTCCGAGCGCATGCGCAAGGTCGACCGGCTGGCTCTGGAAGCGATGATGATAGCGGGGCACGGCGAGGCGTGAACCGCCCCTTCGCCTGCCTAAGACGCCTCGCCATCATGGCGGTCGGCTATATCGCCGCCGTGCTGACCTCGATCCTGGTGCCGGTGCTGCTGATCGCTCTTCTGGAAGGCATCGAAGACGGCAACTGGTCGATCATTTTCGCCTTCGACTGGCTTGGCTCGTTCCCGCTCGCCGTGTTGACCGTAATGATCGGCGCGCTGTTGATCGTCGGCCCGGCGCTCTTTGTCGCCGAACGGTTCTCACTTCGAGGATGGTTCTACTTCGCCGCCACTGGTGCGATCACGTCCATTGCCTTTGGCGTATCCATGCCGCGCTCGGCCAGCAGCTTTGTCTTCAATCCGGGCTTTCTGGGTTTTCTCGCCACCGCCGGCATCGCCGCCGGTTGGATCTACTGGCTTCTGGCTGGACGCAGGTCCGGCACGGGCCGGAATCTGGGCCGGGATTGATGGCGCGTCTCGTCGGCTACCTCATCCGTTTCACCGTCATCCTGTTCGGCTATGCCGTCGCCTCGCTGGCGGCGAGCGCCTTCCTCAACATCCTGTTCCTGGCATCGCTCGGCTACACGCCGGAGCATGCGCATCCGACGGCGACGGCTTCCCTGTATTTTTCAATTCCCTTCGCCGCCCTGTTCGTCGCCTATTTCGCCCTGATGCCGGCCTCTGTCGTCATCCTGCTTGCCGAAATCCTGGGCCGGCGCGACTGGCTGTTCTATGCGCTGGCGGGCGCGGTGGTTGCC
>NZ_RZPB01000886.1:0-2221 GCF_003998535.1 Mesorhizobium sp. M7A.F.Ca.AU.002.02.1.1
GCGCTCCAGCAGCAATCGAATGGATGGCGTTGCCGCTGGAGACCAGCAGCCTGTCACCGGTAACCAGCAGATTATCCGGTTCCGTCAGCTCGGCAAAAGCCGGCGCATCATCCAGCCGCGTATTGGGGCGAAAAGCGCCGTCGAGCGGCGGGATGGTCACCGCCTTACCGCGGAACAGGTCGAGCACCGGGTCGAGGATCATGGCTTTGCTCCCCAATAGGAAGCGGGGCTGGTCCAGTTCGGGTCGGCGCCTGCAATCTTGTAGCGGCCGATACGGTTGTTGAGGATGCCGCCGACGAACAGATACCCCTTGTGCTCGCGCATCGAGGTGACCATCGGGTGCGCGCCGCCGGTGAGGTCGCCCATCGCCTCGACGATGCCGCCCTTCTCTGTGAATTTCACCACACCGCCGGTGTTGATGTTGGGGAACAGCCATTCGTCCTGCGGCAGCCGGCGCGTCATGCGCTTGCGCATGTCGGGATGGCGCAGCGACAGGTCGAAGCTCGGCGTGCGCATGCCGAGCCACGCCATCCAGTAATTGCCGTCGGAGGCGCGGTTGATGTTGTCGGGATAGCCCGGCATGTCGCGGATGACGCATTCGGCGGTGCCGGCCTTCGGCCCTTCCAGCCAGTAGCGGTGCACGCGGCAGGCCCAGCTTTCGGCGAAGAACAGCGACTTGCCGTCATGCGCCATGCACACACCGTTGGTGTAGCGATAGCCGTCGAGCAGCGTCTTCGTCGAGCCGTCCTTCGGGTCGTAGACCAGCAGCCGGCCGGTGGCACGGTTCTCGATCGAATCCAGCGCCCAATCGTGGGCGTCATATCGCTTAGTTGAATCTGTGAAATAGATGCGGCCGTCCGGTGCGATATCGCAGTCGTTGGGGTCACGCAGCCGTGCATCGTCGACGATCGAGGTCCACGAGCGCGACGTCTCCGCCGAGAGGCGTTTGACCTCCCGATCCGGCGAGACCGAATAGAGACCCATCGCGCCGACGCAGCTGATCAGATTGCCTGATTTGTCGAAGGCCAGCCCCAGCGGAAAACCGCCGATGTGGGCAAACACCTCCGACCTGACATAGTCCGGCGCGAAGAAGCGGACGATCTCGCCATGACGCGTGCCGCAATAGAGATTGTCGTCGCGGTCGAGGATGACGTCTTCCGGCCCCTCCAGCTCGCCAAGCCCGATATGCTCTGCGGCCGACAGCCTGTTGTCGAGTTCGTATGGCGTGCCCGAGCCGGGTGCGGCCGACTGTGTCTCGCCCATCTTGAGATAGACCGGCGCGACATAGACCTCATTCAGCACCTTGTGCCGGTTCTTCAGCCAGCGGATGTCGATGGTCACCGCCACCGCCAACATGATGCCGAGCACCATCTGGTTGGTGCCGGTGCCGTAGCCCAAGCGGATCAGACCGTTGGTCATGGTCAGCACGATGATTGCGCCCATCAGCCCCTTGATCACCGAGCCGCGCCCGCCGCCGAGGCTGACGCCGCCGACCACCGCCGCCGTCAGCGCCATGATCTCGAGGTTGAGGCCGGTTCCCGGCCCTGCCCCGCTCAGCCGGCAAGCAATGAGGAAGCCGCCGATCGAGGCGCAGAAGCCGGAAAAGACATAGGTCATGAACACGGTGCGGCGCACGCGGATGCCGGCATTGTGCGCCGAGCGCCTGGAGCCGCCGACCGCCAGCACGTGCCAGCCCGGCCGCGAACGCGTCAGCGCGATATGGGTGACGATGGCCAGGATGATCGCCAGCCACACCGAGACGGACAGCCCCCAGAAGGTGCTGTCGCCGATGAAGTCGAGCACATCCGATGTCGCGGTCGAGAGCTGCACATCGGCGGCATAGGTGGTGACCAGGATGTCGAACAGCGCCCGGCCGAAGATGAAGGTCACCAGCGTGGTGAGAAAGGCGCGCAGCCTGAGATAGCCGACAAGGTAGCCGTTGATGGCGCCGAAGATGAGGCCGGTGGCGAGCGATGCGGCCAGCGCCAGCCAGATCGACTGTTCGAGGATGAAGAAGACATAGACGGCGGAAAAGCACGACAGCGCGAAGATCGAGCCGACCGACAGATCGATGCCGCCACCCAGCATCACCACCGTCATGCCGGTGACGACCATCGAGAACTCGCCGAGCTGGCGGGTCGATTCCTGCAAAGCGGTCAGCTTGAAGAAGCCGGGAATGACCGAGCCGAAGGTCGCCAATGTCGCCACCAGCGCCAGGAAC
>NZ_RZPB01000887.1:0-2220 GCF_003998535.1 Mesorhizobium sp. M7A.F.Ca.AU.002.02.1.1
GCATAGATCATCCATGGAAACCTATCGCCCGCGCCGCTCCGTGCTCTACATCCCGGCCTCCAGCGACAAGGCCTTGGCCAAGATCGCGCAGCTTGCCTGCGATGCCATCATCATCGACCTGGAAGACGCCGTCGCTCCGGCCGACAAGATCGCCGCCCGCGAAAAACTGGCCGGCATTTTCGCCGGCCATTCCGAGAGACGCTGCGAGATGATCGTGCGCATCAATGCGATATCAGGCGAATGGGGCGCCGACGACCTGCTGGCTGCCGCAAGCTGCGAACCCGACGGCATCCTTCTGCCCAAGGTCGACACGCCGCGCGACCTGCTCGCGGCCGGCGACGTGCTCGACGATAATTTCGCTCCCCACAGCGTGAAACTATGGGCGATGATCGAGACGCCCAAGGCGCTGCTCAACATCGGCGCCATCGCCGAACTTGGCCGCGATCCGGCCTCGCGGCTCAATTGTTTCGTTGCCGGAACGAATGATCTGGTCAAGGAGACCGGCATTCTGGCGACGCCTGACAGGCGCTACCTCGTGCCATGGCTGATGCAGATGGTGCTGGCCGCACGCGCCGGCGGCATCGACATGCTCGACGGCGTCTCCAACGATTTTCGCGACCTCGACGCTTTCGCCCATGAATGCGCGGAAGCCGCGGCCATGGGGTTCGACGGCAAGAGCCTCATCCACCCGGCCCAGATCGAAGCCGCCAACCGCGCCTTCGTGCCGTCCACGGAAGCGGTGGCCGAGGCACGCTCGGTGAAGGAAGCCTTCGCGCTCGCCGAGAATGCCGGCAAGGGCGTGATCGCGCTGAACGGCAGGATGGTCGAGCGGCTGCATCTGGCGAAGGCCGAAAAACTGCTGGCGAAGGCAGCCGCCATCGGGTCATAAATGCTCGATGGATGCGAGCGGGCTACAGCTACTCACGACAGGAATTGAACAATGAAACTCTACCGCTTTCTGTCCGCTCCGGACGATGCCAGCTTCTGCCACAAGGTGACAGCGGCGCTGAACAAGGGCTGGCATCTGTTCGGCTCGCCGACCTATGCCTACGACAAGAAGGCCAAAGCGATGCGTTGCGGCCAGGCCGTGGTCAAGGATATCGACGGTCAGGAATACGGGCCCGATACCAAGCTGAGTGACTGGTAGATTTGAAAAGCTCCGACGCAGGGTGTGTTGAGATTCAGGTCAGGCCGAGTCGAAAATGGTGGTTTCCGAGAACCGGAGCGGAGCGTACTTTTGGGTACGTGAGCACCGTTCTACCGCGACGCGGTAGAGCGGGGAAGCGCAGGAAGCCATCATTTGCAGGCCGGCATCACCTGAATATCAGCGCACCCTACTCCGCCGCCTCTTCGATCTTCTCCATATCATCGTCCGACAGGCCGAAATGGTGGCCGATCTCGTGGATCAGCACGTGGGTGACGATGTCGCCCAGCGTCTCTTCGTTCTCGGACCAGTAATCGAGGATGGCGCGGCGGTAGAGCGTGATGCGGTTCGGGCCTTCCCCGGTCTGCGGGTTCCAGCGCTCGGCGATGCCGCGTCCCTCGAACAGGCCGAGCAGGTCGAATGGCGTTTCCAGCGACAGATCGTCCATGATTTCGTCGGTCGGGAATTCGGCGATCTGGATGACGATCTCGCCGGTCAGCTTGCGAAAATCCTCCGGCAGATGGGCGTACGCCTCCAGCGCCAGGAACTCCATTTCGTCCATCGAGGGCGAGAGTTCGTCGTGCCAGGTGCGGGTCTTGTAGATGCGGGCCATGCTTTATCCTTTGATCCCGGCATATAGGCTTTCGCACCGGAATCGGCAAATGAACGGGCCGATGCGCCTGCGCCATCCCTGCAGAGAGGAATAAATTCCCCATGACTCTGCTTGACTCTTGGGATGCGCTCTGGAATCTATAGGAACATAACAGGAACAATTGTGAGTGGAAGCTGACCGTCATGGCGATGACCGCCGTGGCGCGGGAGACTGTTTTTGCCCTGCGCCGCCAGATCGCGAAAATCGAGGGAACGCTGCCCGAGCGCTTGGCTGCGCCGGCAGCCGCACCCTTTGATGCTGACGTCAACACTGATCTCACAATCGTCCGGCGTGGCATTGCCGCGGCGTTGCCGGATGCGTTCCTGCCTATCGGCGTCGGGCGCCTCGATGCCGCCCTGAGCGGCGGGCTGCCGAAGGCCGCCCTGAGCGAAATCCATGGGCTTGAAACCCGCGATGCCGGGGC
>NZ_RZPB01000888.1:0-2218 GCF_003998535.1 Mesorhizobium sp. M7A.F.Ca.AU.002.02.1.1
ATTCCGCCGCGCGCGCCGATCTGGAAACGATTGCCGCCGCCGATCTGGACGCGTTTTTCTCGCAACATGAGGCACGCAAGGCAAAGCACGGCAAGCCGTTTTCCAAGCGCATGGAAGGCCGCGACAGGCGCGCGGAGCGTAAGGCTAAAGAGGCGCGCCGCTTCGATTGGTTCAACGCGTAAGAGCGAAGGGGAAACGATCATGTCAACCGCACCTGAAAGCTTTTTCAACGCCTATCTGGCAACCGCGCTTTGGTCCTCAACCGATGGTGATGGCAACCCGCTTGATGCCAAGTATGGGCCGGAGGATATCGACGGCGAAACGCTCGACGGCATGTTAGCCGATTGCAACGAATTCTACCGCACCCACTCCGACGCGATCCAATGCAATGGCGTCACCTTCGGCCCTGATTTCGATCAGGACGGGCGTGCTGGCCACGACTTTTGGCTGACACGTTGCGGCCATGGCTCCGGCTTCTGGGATGGCGACTGGCCGGAGCCGCAAGCATCGCGCCTCACGGATGCCGCCAAAGCGTTTGGCAATGTGGACCTGTACATTGGTGATGACGGGAAGGTTCACGCCTAGCGCGACCGCTGGCGCGGTCTCATGGCCGCGCCAGCAAGCTATCGCCTTTGAAAGCCCGCGCGCGTTGTTCATGGCCGATTGCCGGCCCAATCGCCAATCATGGCGGCAACTGGAGTTAGACCCATGACGGAACAACCGGTTTTCAATCTCTATCTGGAGGAAACGCAATCCGCCCGGATTGGCCGGCCGGCCGCGTATCGGCTGATAATGCCGGATGAAAGCGGCGTTCTAGATTCCAAGTATGTCGAGCGCAAAACCGGTTTGCTTTTGGCCTGGCCATGCAATCCGCATTCGACGGGCGAGCGCATGATTTTGAGTATGCTCAATTGCGACTATCAGCACGGCATAAACGGCGCGGTAACGTGTCCGGGATTCGCGCCGTATGAGTTCGCGCAACCGGTGACGCGCCGCAAAATAACTGAACTTGCATTTTCGCATAAACTGTGAAATATAACTGAACCGCCGATTGTGGCGCAACTGGAGTTTGAGACATGCCGAGACCTTCCATCAAATCGCCTTGCGTGGCGGATCACTACGCCGACAAGAGTTGCGAGCGGATAGCCGAATTTTCAGCGCCGAATGGGAAAGGCGGGCTTATCAGCATTCGGCAACACGATGACGGCAGCGTTTCAGTTTCCGTCTATCGCATTGATCCTGGCGTTATGGTCATTGCGTCATGACCGGCTACATTCTCCCCTGCAATCTGCCGAACTTCGATCAAAGCGCGCCGCGTGGCGAAGGCTGGCGGATTGCCTCCAATGATGAACCGCAACACGCCGGCGTGTTGACCTGGCTCAATCCAGCGACCGGCGAAAGCGTCGTTTGCCCGTCGATCTGGTACAATCTGCCGGCTGTGCGCTATGCGGTCTCGCTCCGATACGACGCCGAACGCAACGACGAATCCGCAGTCCGCAAGGATTCCGAGGGCATGGCATGGTCTGCCGGCGAGGCCGTCCGGTCTAGACGTCAAGCGCGCCGCCTTCGCGCCATGGCGCTACTATGCGACCGCAATCCCGCAATCCCGGCCGGCAATATCGACTTTCGCGGGCTAAGTGATCCGATCACGCCGCCCGATGTGGAATTGGCAACAGTGGAAGCAATCGAGGCCGGCCGCTAACCCGCGCCGAACGTCAAGCCCGCCAATCGTGGCAACAACTGGAGATCGAACGCAATGAACATTGAAACCGCTTTCCGCCCGGATTCCATCGCCATTGGCGCGCCGGCCTATCATCCCGCCTATTCAAGTTCCGGCCATGTCGTCCAGGTCGAGGCAAGTAACGGCTTCACCATTGGCGGCGGCGGCATGGTGCGCGACCGGTCGCAACTGACAATCGTTTGGGGCGAAAGCCTCCAGATAACGGAGGTTCCCGAATCCGCCGCCCGGCTATGGCTGGAGCTTGCGCCGCGCTATCTGGTCGAACCGATTTCAGCCGTACAGGCGGCGGCATTGCTGGCGGCAGCAAAGCACAAGCAAGCCGAATTCCGCCGCAAGATGAACGAAGC
Source organism: Mesorhizobium sp. M7A.F.Ca.AU.002.02.1.1 (assembly GCF_003998535.1). Classification (NCBI taxonomy): domain Bacteria; kingdom Pseudomonadati; phylum Pseudomonadota; class Alphaproteobacteria; order Hyphomicrobiales; family Phyllobacteriaceae; genus Mesorhizobium; species Mesorhizobium sp. M7A.F.Ca.AU.002.02.1.1. Next base: position 2,089 of record NZ_RZPB01000888.1, read on the forward strand.
CAGCGAACAAGGCCGCACCGCGCGCGCCGCTTTCGAAGCCGGGGCCGCCAGCAAGATTCCGGCATGGGCAAAAGCCGTCATCATTGGCGAGTTGATCGAGGATCAATCGGACTCGATGACCGAATATTAT
>NZ_RZPB01000889.1:0-2204 GCF_003998535.1 Mesorhizobium sp. M7A.F.Ca.AU.002.02.1.1
CTTCGCCGTCCTCCACGCCACCCCTAGCGGACGCCATGAGCAGCACGGCAGCGCCCAGGATGGCGGCGATGAAGGAGCCGGCGAGGATGCCGACCTTGACCGCGTCCTGCAGCGCCACGTCGCCGGCGAAGGCGAGCAGGCCGATGAACAGGCTCATGGTGAAGCCGATGCCGCACAGCAGCGATATGCCGATCATGTGCGTCCAGCCGGCATTGGCGGGTAGGGCGGCAAAAACCAGCCTGATGGCAAGTGCCGAGGAGCCGAACACGCCGACCAGCTTGCCGACCACCAGGCCGGCGGCGACACCCAGCGTCAACGGCTCGATCAGCGCGCCAAAGCTCAGGCCGGCGAGCGAAACGCCGGCATTGGCAAAGCCGAAGATCGGGATGACGACGAAAGCCACAATCTTGTGCAGGCCGTGCTCGAGCCGGTGCAGCGGCGAACGGTCCAGATCGTGACCGATCCCGGCGGAGCGCTCAAGCGGGATGGTCAGCGCCAGCGCCACGCCGGCAAGCGTTGCATGGACGCCAGATTTCAGCACCAGAACCCACAGGACGACGCCCAGAACGAGATAGGGCACAAGCGTCATCACCCGCATGCGGTTGAGCACGACAAGCGCGGCAATGATTGCGAAGGCGGCACCCAGATAAGCCAGCGACAAGCCGCTGGTGTAGAAGATGGCGATGATGATGACGGCACCGAGGTCGTCGATGATGGCCAATGCTGTGAGGAACACCTTCAGCGAAGCCGGCACGCGGCTGCCGAGCAGCGACAGCACGCCGAGCGCAAAAGCTATGTCGGTGGCGGTCGGGATCGCCCAGCCGGACAGGGCGGCCGCATTGTTGCGGTTGACGGCGACATAGACGAGTGCCGGAACCAGCATGCCGCCGGCGGCGGCGATGCCGGGCAGCACGCGCCGAGGCCAGGTGGAGAGCTGGCCGTCCAGCATCTCGCGCTTGATCTCCAGCCCGACGAGCAGGAAGAACACCGCCATCAGCCCGTCATTGACCCAGTGCGAGACGCTGAGCGGGCCGAGATAGGCGTGGAGCACGGAGAAATAGGTTTCGGCGAGCGGCGAGTTGGCGACGATCAACGCAAGTGCCGCCGCCGCCATCAGGATGATGCCGCCGGCCGCTTCGCTATCGAGAAATTCGCGGAAGACGGAAATCGGCCGCTGCTTCAGATCCTGCATGTCGCCTCCGTCATGCCGCCTGTTTCGGCGGGTTTCAATCGGCAAGATGGCAAACGGTGGCCTTAACGCGGCGCGCGCTTTGCCAGTATGCGCTGCAAGGTGCGACGGTGCATGTTGAGCCGGCGCGCTGTCTCGGAGACGTTGCGCTCGCACATCTCATAGACGCGCTGGATATGCTCCCATCGGACGCGGTCGGCCGACATCGGGTTTTCCGGCGGCGCCGCGCGCTCGCCGGCGGTGCGGGTGAGTGCGGCGAAGATATCATCGGCGTCGGCGGGCTTGGAGAGATAATCGACCGCACCGAGCTTCACCGCGGTCACCGCGGTGGCGATGTTGCCATAGCCGGTCAGGATGATGGTGCGGGAATCCTCGCGCTTTTCGCGGATGGCCGCGACCACGTCGAGGCCGTTGCCGTCGCCGAGCCGCATGTCGACCACGGCGTAGGCGGGCGGATTGGCGCGCGCCTTGGCAACCGCCTCCTCGACGCTCTCGGCCGTCTCGACCACGAAGCCCCTGGCTTCCATGGCGCGGGCCAGACGCGTGAGGAACGGCTTGTCGTCATCGACGACAAGCAGCGAGGTGTCCTCGCCTTCAACCATTGCGCCAATATTCTCGTCGCCTGTCATAGTCTCAAAATTCCTGCTGCCTTAATTTTACGCAAATATAGTTCCTGAGCCTCCTTGTCCAATTTTTAGAGGTCCTTCAAGGCTCTCAGGCAGTGTCGAACATGCTGGCCGAAGTGATTTCCGGATTGAGGAACACACCACGCGGCCACGATATCTGGACCATGGCGCCCTCGCCCAGGCCACCCGAATTGCGGAAATCGAGCACGGCACCAGAGCGTTCGAGCAGGGTCTTGGCGATGAACAGGCCGAGGCCCAGACCACCGCCGGTTTCATTGCCCTGGCGCGTCGACATATAGGGCTCGCCGATGCGGTCGATGATCTCGGCCGGAAAACCGGGGCCGTCATCGACGATCGAGAAGGTGACGGTGGCCTCGTCCCAGCTCCAG
>NZ_RZPB01000088.1:0-12838 GCF_003998535.1 Mesorhizobium sp. M7A.F.Ca.AU.002.02.1.1
GCGCCTTCACCAGGACATCGCCACGACGATGATCTACGTCACCCATGACCAGATCGAGGCGATGACACTGGCTGACCGCATCGTGCTGATGCGCGACGGGTTGATCGAGCAGCAGGGCGCGCCACTCGAACTGTTCGAGCGCCCCGCCTCGATCTTCGTCGCGGGCTTTCTCGGTTCCCCACGCATGAGCTTCCTGCCGGGCACGCTGGCTTTGGACGGGAGCGCCGCCGCCATCCGGCTGGCCGATGGTCTGCTGCCGATCGCCCCCGGGCGGACTCTAAATGGCGCTATAGATGGGCAGTCGGTGCTGCTCGGGCTGCGCCCGGAACATCTGACACGCGCACACGCTGCTACCCCCGAGCCGGGCACGCTGCGCTATGATGCAACCATCGACCTGCTGCAGCCGACTGGCTCGCGCAGCTATGCGACCTTCCGCCTTGCCGGCGCGCCAGTGGTGGCGGAGCTTCAGGCGCACGACGTCAGCCGTCCCGGCGAGAGACTGCCGATCGACATCAACATGAACCGGGCGTCGATTTTTGACGCTGCGACGGAGCAAGCAATTTGACCTTGGCAGCATCTCGAGCCATCCGCTTGTGTGGAACCGAACAGGTCGAGCCACCCTTGCGCACACTTCGCGCGGGACCGTTGTCGGTCGACTTCGACAATGGGGCGTTACGCTACATCCGCCTTGACGGAATTGAGATTCTGCGCGGAATCTCGTTCCTTGTGCGGGACGAAAATTGGGGAACCGCTACAGCCGTTCTCGATGATCTCCACATCGATGAAAGGCTGGATGTGTTCAGCGTCGCATACCGTGCAACATGTTCCGCAACATCCGGTCGCCTGGTTTATCAGGTACGGATCTCGGGCAGTAGTGATGGTGCGCTGGCTTTTGCGGCCGAGGCAGAGCCCGAGACTGACCTTTTGACGAATCGGACCGGCTTCATCGTCCTTCATCCGATCGAAGCCTTGGCGGGCAAGCCGGTAAAGGTGCTGCATGAGGATGGTCATGATGAGCTATCGCTCTTTCCGGACCACATCGACCCTAAATGTCCGTTCACCGATATCCGGGCGTTGTCGCATGAGATCGCGCCTGGGATCTGGGCCACATGCACCATGGACGGTGATGCCTTCGAGATGGAGGATCAACGCAATTGGTCTGACGCTTCCTATAAAACCTATGTCCGCCCTCTGCGTCGCCCGTGGCCTTACCGACTGCCCAAGGGCCAGAAATTCACCCAGGTCGTCCGGCTACACGTGTCAGGAACGCTTCGTGCCGGGGCGTCTGAAAACCGCAATCCACTCATCAACCTGACGATCGGCAGACCCGTCGGCCAAGTGCCTCGCGTTGGCGTCGGCGTCGCTGGCGACGAGGCAAGGCACGCGCTTGTATCCCCCGAGCTTCTACGACGAATGGCTCCGCAGTGGATGGTCTGCCAAGTCGATCTCCGATTCGGACACGGCCATGATGAACTCGAAAGCTACGCCGCGCTTGCACGGCTGACCGGCGCAGGCGTGGTCCTCGAGATCATCACCAAGGGCACGCTCGACCCATTCGGCGAATTGGCGCCCGTCGCTGATGCGGTCCATACAATCGGCCTCAAACTGGAAGCTGTCTCCGTCTTTCCGGCGCAGGACATGAAATCCGTTCAGCCGGGAGCACCGCGGCCGGTCATGCCCAGCTTCCCCGAATGCTACTCCGCCGCTCGCCGGGCTTTCCCGGGGATCGGGCTGGGCGGAGGCATGGCCGCTTACTTCACCGAACTCAATCGCAAGCGTCCGCCAGCCGAAGCGCTCGACTACGTGACCTTCACCACCTGTCCAAGCGTGCACGCGGCGGATGATATTTCGGTGATGGAAACGCTTCAGGCTATCCCTCATCAGATACGCTCGGCACATGCTTTCACGGGCGACCGCGTGCCGCTGCGCATAGGTCCCAGTCAGCTCGGCTGCCGCGAGAACCCCTACGGAAAGGGCACCGCGCCGAACAAAGCGAACGCCCGCATATGTCTGAGCCGCATCGATCCGCGGCAGCGCGGGCTGTTCAATGCGGCATGGACGCTCGGCTATTTCGCGGCCTGCGCTCGCGAAGGGGTCGAGGCCGTCGCGGTAGGGGACTTCACCGGCCCCTTTGGCCATATCCACAGGAAGGCTGATTTCGTCCAGCCATGGTATGACCAGCAGGACGGCCGAACGGTCTATCCCGCTTTCCATGTCATGGCGGGTCTCTCAAGGCTCGGCGGAGCCACCCTGCTGTCCGTAGGAACTTCCGGCGCTGACGCCATTGCGACGATCGCAGCTGAAAAAGATTGGCGCGTGACACTGTGGGTCGCCAACCTCACCTCCAAGGCGCAATCTGTGAAACTTCCGGATGCGCCGAGCAGTGCCCGTATAGCTCTTCTTGGCGACGAGCAGTTCGAACGGGCGGCAACCGTTCCCAACTTCATGGAAAGTACCGCAAGACCGCTGGATGACCAATTCATCTCGCTTGACGCTTACGCCGTCGCGCGAGTTGATCTCGACCTACCATTTTCGACCTAGAGCCCGATGTGCGCTGAGGTTGAGAGTTGAGCCCAGCGTCATGCGCAGCCGCATCAATCGCTCTGGCCCGAAGCGGGTGACACAGATCGTCAGGCGTCACTGGCCAGGGGAGTGTCGACGCACCTTGTCCCAGGCCCCCAAGATTCGCTGCTTGCATCCGCGTGCGGCATCGTCGACCGTCGGGAATCACATAGACGCATTCTCATGCGGTCGCCCGCCTTGATCCGCCGTCGAGGAGTTCCTGAAGGTCCTCTTTTGGCACCGGTCTTGAAAGCAAAAAGCCTTGTAGCTGGTCGCAGCCGAGCTTGCGCAGATAATTGCACTGGCTCTCGGTCTCGACCCCTTCCGCTGTGGTGCTGAGGCCAGTCACGCGAGCCAGGTCGATAATCGCCTGAACGATGGCCTCGTCACCGTTCGAGCCGCCAAAGCCCTGCACGAAGCTTCGGTCGATCTTGATCCTGTCCACTTCCAGGCTCTGCAGTCGGCCCAATGAGGAAAATCCCGTACCGAAATCGTCAAGCGCAAAGCGCACCCCGACACTGCGCAACGCTGCCATGTTCTGCTGGCATTCGGTGGGGCGCTCGGAGAGCGTGCTTTCCGTAACCTCCAGCTCGAGCCGCCGTGGATCCATTTGCGTTTCCAACAAGATGCTCGTCACTTTCATGGCAAAGCTCGGATTGTTCAGCTGCAACCCCGATACGTTCACTGCCAGGGTCTCGATCGGCCAATGCACCGCGTCAAGGCAGGCCTGGCGCAGAACCAGCTCGCCTAGAACTTCAATGAGCCCCGTTTCCTCTGCCAATGGTACGAACAAGTCAGGGGCGACCCAACCACGCTCTGCGTGCGACCAGCGCGCGAGGGCTTCGACGCCCGTCATCCTGTTGGTGTCGGCGGTGTAAAGCGGCTGATAATGCACCCGGATGTGGCCGGGCGTTTGCAGCGCCTTGCGCAGGTCCTGTTCGAGACCCTTACGCTTTGCCAGCGTCTGGTCCATCTCGGGTTCAAACAGAGCATAGCCGCTGCGACCGCCGGCTTTGGCGTGATACAGGGCGAGGTCGGCTTTCCGCACCAACTCGACCTGGTCCACCCCGTCCCTGGGAGCAAGAGCTACGCCGACGCTCACCCCGACAAAAACCTGAACTCCGGCGACCTCGAACGGCCGGCGCGCGGACTCGATCAAGTGCTCGCACAATGTTTTGACCTCATTCTCGCCTGCGACCGCGCGCTGGATGATAATGAATTCGTCACCGCCCAGGCGCGCCACCGTGTCAACCTCCACGGTCAGCCGCCTCAGCCGGTCTGCGAACTCCCTGAGCAACTCGTCACCGGCAGGGTGGCCAAAGCTGTCATTGACCTGCTTGAACCGGTCGAGGTCAAGATAGAGGATCGCGAGCTGCTCGCCCGTCGCGGGCAGCAGTGTCAGCGCATCAGCCAAACGACTGTTGAAATGGCCGCGACTGTGCAGCCCTGTAAGCAGGTCGTAGTGGGCCAGGTGATAGATGTGATTCTCGGTCTCAATCAGCCTCAAAGTCCGCCGGCGCAAAGCGGCCAGAGCTACAATAATTCCGCCAAGTACCAGTCCGAACACCGCCACGAGTATTGGCACCAGTTGAAAAAGGACAAACGCCCCGGGCCGATATGGCTGCCACACAAAGAAGCCGACAGTCGAACCAGAGCGACCGACGAGGGGATAGGACGCCTCTTCAGAGCTAAGCATGTTTGACCAGGAGAAGTGTGCGTCGTCGAGCAGATAGTCTTGGCGCAAGGAGGCAAGCAGACTGCCGTCCAGATAGCGAACGGCAACGTGTAGGAATTCCTGACCTGGTACTTGTGCAATGTGGCCGCTGTCGGAAACGACTGGCTTGATGCTGACAATGGCAGGATGGCCGGAGATGACGACCATGTCGGAAGCACCTATCGTGAGCACCTGCTCGGTGACGCCGTCGGTGTCCCCCTGTTTCAGCCTCGCCCTGAGGTTCTCCACGAGAGGCGCAGTGGTCGGGCGTATGGATTGATAGCTCGCCGGGTCCACCGCCGATCCATCGGCGAATGCGTAGACTGGCGCGTCCTTCGGATCGAGAATGTAGACCTCATCGTGGCCGAAATACGTGTGCATCCAGGTGCCGAGATTGGTGTCGACCCATTTGGCATCCTGGCTCCGCAGGGCGCTGACCGCGTCGTCCCAGACGGTGACGCTCTCCTGATCGTGGGCTATTCCGCTCTCCAGCTTGGATATGATCAAGGCGACCAAGCTTTTCTGCCGCGACACGGCAACACCATCGGACTGGGTCGCCGACCACAGCAAAAGGCCTGTGGTGAGGGTCGCAACAAGCAGCGTCACGACAATGATGGGCAAAGCCGTTCGCTTGAAAAAAAGGCGACGTGTTGGTTCGCCGAAATGCCGGAGCAGCGTCATGAGGCTGCTTTACGCTAAGAAAACTGCTGGACCGTTAAAGGCGCGGCATCAGGCAAGCTGCACGTTTGAAAAGGCCAGTTCGATAACCCGGCGTTGAACTGCCAAGGAACAAATTCGCCGCGCGCGCGTTCGAGAGCGGCCTTTGCGGGGACTGAACACGAATGCTACTCGCTTTGGGGAACGCGCTCTCGACGACGGTTATGGCCGGCAGAAGTGGGGGTGCGGAAATTTTCGGCGTGGTCGATCTCAGCACTAAAGCCGAGGTAAGGATCAACGCGATGAATTTGGGAATGGCAATTCAGTTCGTGGCCAATGCCTCGGTGCTCGGTTACGATGTCCGTTCGGCGATGGTCTTCTACGGCGAACCGGGAACGCCAAGCCTCAGGGCAAATGACTGCGATCGATTGTGGGCGCAATTTGGTGCCGCGCTCCTTCGCCCATAACGCCGGACGCTTTTGGCTATCTTCAGCTGTCTGGAGCTAACAGCCCATGCCGCGCCACCGGACCGTCGGATCATGAGATCTGAAAGACCTGACGAGAAATTTGCTTTCGGTCACTTCACCGGCACGCAGAGCCGGTCGGGCACTTTGGGGACAAGGGTGGCGGTGGGTTTGCCGATGCAAGTGCAGTGTGCTCGAGCCAATTCGCGACTGGGCGCCGGTTGAACCGCTCGGCCTGCCTGCCTTACCGCGCGAGGCATGACCTTACCCCACGGCCAACCATTTGCGCGATTGGGCAAACGCCGTGAAGGCCTTGGCGTCCATTGGGCGGCCAAAAACATAGCCCTGCAGAATATCGCAACCAAGCTCCTTCAGGATGCGCGCGTGATCATTCGTCTCGACACCCTCGGCAATGACTTCGATGCCGAGCGATTTGCCGATCTCAATGATCGACGAGACCAGCTGACGCTGCGGGATCGACTGGGTGACGGGCGTGATCAGTTGGCGGTCGATCTTGAGCCGGCGGGGCTGCAGCTTGAGCAGGGACACGATCGAGGCATGGCCGGTGCCGAAGTCATCGATTTCGATGTCGATGCCGAGTTCCTTAATGTGCTCCAGGTTCCAGGTGACCAGGTCGTCATTCTCATCGAGGAAGATGGACTCAACCAGCTCAAACGACACCGTGCCCTTCCTGATGGCAAGCTTGCGCAAGCCATCGATCAGATCCTTGTCCTCCAACCGCTTGGCGGAGACATTGACCGAGACGTGCGGGATCTTGAGACCGCTGTTCGACCATTGCTCGAAATTCTCAAGCGCCTGTTCCAGGACAGCGCGATCGATGATTGCCACGACGTTGAGTTCTTCGGCCACTTTGAGATAGCTTTGTGGGGCCAGGATGCCGCGTTCGGGATGCTTCCAACGCGACAACGCCTCGACCCCGACGATCTCAAGTGTCCTGGCGTCGAACTGCGGCTGATAGTATGTTGTGAATTCGGCGCGCTCCAACCCGCCCAGGATTTCGTCGGCAATTTGCTTGGTCCGCACGATCTCGCTTTGCAGCACTTCGTCAAAGAATTCGTGTCGGTTGCGACCGCTTCCTTTCGCCCGGTAAAGAGCGAGGTCGGCGTTGACGAGCAGTTGCTTGGCGTCGGTTCCGGCGGCAATTCCGATGCTCACCCCGAACCGGCACGGGTTGCCCTGAAAATCGACCGGTCGGCGCATCTGCGTGATGATGCGGTCGCCGAGCGCGGAAAGTTGCTTGTCATCACGTCCATGGCTCACCACGACGAACTCGTCACCGCCGATGCGTGCAACAAAATCACCGGGACCCGTGTTGACCTTGATGACCTTGGAGGCGTGCACCAGCATGGCGTCACCGGCTGCGTGGCCGAGTGTATCGTTGATCTGCTTGAAGCGGTCGAGGTCCAGATGCAGCAGCGCTGTGCGGGTCCCCGTTGCGCTTTTTTCGGCAAGCAACTCATCGAGATAGCGGCGGTTGGGCAGGCCGGTCAGCGGGTCGTGCAGCGCAACATGCTCTACATGCGCCTTTGCGACCTTGAGTTCGGCATTTTTCGATTCCGACAGCTGGCGCTCTCGAATGAGCGTCTCATTGAGCAGCACGTCGCTGGTGACGTCCCACTCGGCGCCGATCATCTTCGGCGTGCCGCCGATGTCCTGGAAGAAGGCTGCGCGCGTGCGCACGTGGCGCGTGGTACCGTCCGCTAGCAGGACTCGATATTGCGAAGAATACGGTCCCTCCCTCTCGGCGGCCGCGTCGAACTCCTGGCGCGTCCTGTCAAAATCTTCGGGATGAATGGCCATCGCCCAGTCTTCATAACCGCGCGGTTTGCCATCGGCTGGCTTGCCGTAGATCTGGTTGACGCGGTCGTCCCATAGCAGTTCTTTTGTGGCCAGGTCGTGCTCCCACACGCCAATTCCAGAAGCTTCCAGGGCCAACTCAAGGCGGCCAGACAGACGTCTGAGCTCGGCATAGTTTTTCTGTCGTTCGCCGAACAGTCGCCCGGCCACCAGGATCGGCAGCACCACCAGCGCGCCGGCAAAGGCTATGAGCCCCCGCAACATCCACGCATTGTTCGGAATGGCCGGCCAGCCTCCCTTCGGTATAGCCGAAATCAGCCAGGAGCCCGAAGGCAGTTGCACATCGGCCGACACCGGCTTGCCGGCGAGGACATTGTCTCCCCCGAAGAATTTTTTGCCGCCACCGCCAAGCGCGTCGGTCCCCGTCAGGGCGACATCAATATCAATCCCGGGGTCATTCAAGCCGCTCGCCGCGTAAAGCTGATCGACATCGATGACAGCGGAGAGGATGCCCCAGAATCGGCTGCCGCCGCCCGCCGTCGGCACAAAGACGGGAATGCGCCCGACAAAGCCCCGCCCTCCCTGGGCCAGGTCGACGGGGCCTGCCAACACAAGAACGCCGAGGTCTCGCGCGCGAAGCGCCGCCGTCCGTTGCGCCTCGCTCTTGCGGTAATCGAGCCCGATCGCCTTCTGGTTGCCTTCCATCGGGTACATCAGCGAGATGACGAGATCGGGCGCACCGGCGATGTTGCGCAGTTGCGATCTCTGTCGGAACAGGTTGCTTGCCAGGGACGCAAATCTCTGCTGTCCCATGTACGGCTCTGTAACTATGGCCGAGACGAGGCCCTGAACAAGCTGGAGATTACCGTTTACATTGCCTTCGAGCTTGGCCCTTATGATGTTGACCTTGGCCTGGACTTCGGCGCGCGCGAGTTGATCGGACACTTTCGTGTTCTGCAAGTCCGCAAGGACCGCGCAGATCACAAGCACGGCCAACGCAATTGCCGCCGGCAAGTTGGCGGTCGAAAAAACCGCCTTTCTTGCACCATCAAAGTCAAAATCCGTTCTGCCCGACCGGCTCAATTGCGTTTCCTTGACAAAAAGCCCATCGGCCAACGTAGGATGAACTGTTTAAATTTGGACTTCCAATCTGCATAAAAGCTTCTGGTCTGTGCCACCAAGTTTCGAAAGGCTGCGCTTGGGCGCTGCGCGTAGTACCGTTGGGCCTGTGCCGGCCAGTCCTGCTGCGCCGAACAGCAGGGTCGTCCTGCTCGGGCGGAAGAAGGGTAGGGAAAGCGGACGGACAGCCTGGGAGAGGAGAGGGGAGAGGGGAGGGGAGAGATCGACATCAGGAAGATGCTGTCATCGCTGGTTCGCACCGGGTCATCCGTCCATCTTCTGCTATGATCCCGACGCCGTGACGTTCGTCACGGCTCTTACTCACAGCCCTGACGCATCCTGGCCAGTGAGCTCTAAATTGGCCGCGCTTAACGATCCGGCTCGAACCAACTTGTCGTGCTGCCGCAAGGGTGCGTTACCCTGATCCATTCGCCGATGTCAGGCTCTTCGGCGTACGGGATGGTTACTGGTCCCCACGTCTTCGCAGCTTCAACAACATTTTCGGCCTGAACCTCGGCACGTTCCACAGCTTTGCCGTCGCGTATCAGCTCGACGGTGAAACTCTGCATAGATCGCACTCCTGTCGCGCAATCATATCCCAACCTCTACCCGAAAGGAAAAATCTGTTTTCGAAAGGAAATAGCTTCCCAAGGTCCTCGCGGCACAAAGCAGCTATTCGCAACAAAAGGGGCCCAGGTGGCCCAACGATGAAACGCATTTTGCTTTTCTTGTGCGGCGAAAGCATGATGGAGCGGGTGGCTAACAGCCGATAAATTTTTCCAACCCATTGATTTCAAATCATAATTTAATGTTCCATAATGTATGTTATGCGACTTCTGGATGTAGCAGTTATATAGAGATGCGACACTTGAGCAATTTAGAGATGCGACAGTCCCCGACTTTCACAGCTCATGCTCTGGCCAACTCGAAGCTGGAAAGGAAGGCTGACGACTTCACACTGCCTGGCGTGAGACCGGGCGTATTGCGGAGCCGGCATGCCTTTGATCACCTTGTCGCAAAAAAGAGCTGCATCGTCTTGAAGCCATCCAGAAGATCCGCGACCGGCGGCTGAGCGTCCAGGCGGCGAAGCTTCTTCATCTCAGCCGCAGTCAGGTTCACCGGCTGTTGCAAGCCTATGACCAGGACGGCGCCGGCGGGCTGGTGTCGAAGGAGCGCGGCCGACCGAGCAATCGGCGCCATGATGAGGAGCCGCCGCCGCCGGCCGCGCCACCATACAGCGTTTCGGTCGCTTCGGTGTTGTATGCTATCCCCTGCTTGGGATGCAGCTCCAGGTCAAGAACTGCGGACTGTGACATTGACCACGGGGACCAGCGGCAACGGTTCGCCGTCTTTGCCGGTGAGTTCCGATTCGAACTTCTGGGTGCGGATGATTTCCTCGACCTGGCTGGTGAAATCGTCATGGCGCGCATCTTCGCCACGTTCTCTATCTTCACCTCGCCCTGATACGCAAAGGGCTTGGCCTCATAGAGCGGGTGCGCGTCGACCCATTCGAGTACTCGCAACATGCCGTCCACAGCTTCTCTGGATCGATGATGATCGGGCTGCGGCCGTGTGAGCTACGGGCCTTCCAAAATTGGTTTCCTGCGGGTGCGGGCATTTGCGAAAATTTCGACGCTTTTACAAAGTTAACCAGCGGCCGGATTCGTACGGTTTTGTGACTTGCTGGATTGCCGATCACATGGTTTTTTTCCCACATCGTTGTGTGGGAGTGCGGGCGTGGGCGACGATCAGAAGGACGGTGTTCGGGTAGAACACATAGACGGCCAATGGGCGGTGCAGATCATCGAGGATGGCGTGACCACCCAACAGCTTTTCGACAACGAGGAATTTGCGAGGAGTTTCGCAGCCGGTCAAATCATCCGGCTCAACCTTAACCGGTCCGGCCAAAGCCAAAGCGGCCATGAGGTGGATGGCCCGCGAAACCATTCGTAAACCATGCCAACACGGTAAATATTTTATGTCGAACCGATCCGGTTGCAGGAGGTTTTGGGCGGGTCTGCAACAAAGAGGCCCAGCCAATCCCTGCACCGCTTACCCATCTCGCCCGCCCTGTTGATCTCCTTCGGGATTGCCTGCGGAATTTGCGTCTGGGCGACATCGGATAAGCCAGTGAGCTTCTTTCAAGCCCAGGCGTCCCCGCAGCTGGAAATGCGCGGGACAGTCGGTAACCTTCAATAGATGGACGATCGTCGATGCTACCGGCGGGCCGGTGCTGTCGTGGACGATCCGCTACCGGCTGCGCACGTCGTTCTCGCGCACGGGCAAGACCGCCACCTCTCGAATTGCGGCGCCACGGGGGATCGCGAATAGCGGGCCGGCAGCCGAGGGCGACGAGGTTCTACACGATCAGAACCTACTCGAAGGAATAAGTGAAACCTTCCTTGGAGGCGCCGACGGTGACTTTGGTCATCTTTTCGCCCTCGAGCGACCGGTTAAGCACGCCGCGGCTCAGTTCCGGCAGCAGCGTGTTGGTCAGGATGGCATCGATCATCCGCCCGCCGGATTCGATCTCGGTGCGGGCCTTGACCAGATCCATGACACCGTCGCCGATCACCAGTTCCGCATCGTTGGTTGCCCGCAACCGGCGAGCGATCTTGGCGAACTGGTGGCCAGTGATCGCTTCGATCATCGAATCAGAGAGCGGATAGTAAGGAATGGTCACCACCCGGCCAAGGAAGGCAGCCGGGAAGACCTTCAGCAATGGGCTGCGCAAGGCGGTATCCAGATCGTCGAGCCCGGTCCGCAGCGTGCCATTCCTTGTGCGGTCCATGATAACTTCGGAGCCGACATTCGAGGTGAGCAGGATCAGGGTGTTCTTGAAATCGATCCGGCGGCCCTCGCTGTCGTCCATCATGCCCTTGTCGAAGACCTGGAAGAAGATTTCGTGGACGTCGGGATGCGCCTTCTCGACCTCGTCGAGCAGGATCACCGAATAGGGTTTTCTGCGCACCGCTTCGGTCAGAATGCCGCCCTTGCCGTAGCCGACATAGCCGGGCGGTGCGCCCTTCAGTGTCGAGACGGTGTGCGCCTCCTGGAACTCGGACATGTTGATGGAGATCAGGTTCTGCTCGCCACCGTAAAGCGTTTCGGCCAGCGCCAATGCCGTTTCGGTCTTGCCGACGCCCGAGGGGCCGCAAAGCAGGAAGACCCCGACCGGCTTTTCAGGCGCGCCAAGCCCGGCGCGGCTGGTCTGCACGCGTTTGGCGATCATCTCCATGGCGTGATCTTGCCCCACAACCCGTTCCGAAAGCGTGGCGGCGAGCTTGAGCGCCTTTTCGGTCTGGCTGGACAGCATCCGTCCGGTCGGGATCCCGGTCCAGTCCTGGACCACGGCGGCCACTGCATTGCGGTCAACCGAGGGCAGAATCAGCGGTGTCTCGCCTTGTGCCGCTGCCAATTCGGCCATCAGTGCGCGCAATCGGGCGAGATCGGCGGCAGGATCGGCAGCGGCCTGTGTCTCCGCGTCCGTCTGGGCGGCCTTGGGCGGCTCAGTCTCTGACGACTCCGCTACCTTGGTCTTTTCTGCGTTCGCCGCTGCCGGTTCGGCATCGGCCCCAACGGTGGCCGCATCGAGCGCCACACCCTCGCCGCGCAGCCTGGCGCGCAGTTCGAGTATCTCGGCGACGAGCACCTTTTCACGATCCCAACGCTGCTGCGCCGCAGCCAGGGTGATCTCACTTTCGGCAAGCCCGGTGTCGACGCGCGCCTGCCGTTCAGCCACCTCGATGCCGATCGCGGCCTCGCGCCCGATGATGCCGCGCTCGACCTCCAGAGCCTGGCGGCGGCGCATGATGTCCTCGACCTCGGCTGGCGTAGCATGCTGCGATATGGCGACACGGGCGCAGGCGGTGTCGAGGAGGCTCACCGCCTTGTCAGGCAGTTGCCGTGCCGGGATGTAGCGATGCGACAGGCCGACTGCTGCCTCGATCGCCTCGTCGAGTATCTGCACCTTGTGGTGCTGCTCCAGAACCCCTGCCACACCGCGCAACATCAGAACGGCCACCGCCTCAGACGGCTCGTCAATCTTGACCACCTGGAAACGGCGGGTCAGCGCCGGGTCTTTCTCGATGTGCTGCTTATATTCGGCCCAGGTCGTTGCGGCGATGGTGCGAAGTTCGCCCCGTGCCAGCGCCGGCTTCAAGAGATTGGCGGCATCACCAGTTCCGGCAGCACCGCCGGCGCCAATCAAGGTGTGGGCCTCGTCGATGAACAGGATGACCGGCGTTTCGGACGATTGAACCTCGTCGATCACAGCCTTCAGCCGTTTTTCGAATTCGCCCTTCACGCTGGCGCCCGCCTGCATCAATCCGACATCGAGCATGCGCACGCTGACGCCTTGCAGCGTGGGCGGCACATCGCCCTGAGCGATACGCAAGGCAAAGCCCTCAACGACCGCCGTCTTGCCGACCCCGGCCTCGCCGGTCAGGATCGGGTTGTTTTGCCGACGCCGCATCAGGATGTCGACTATCTGCCGGATCTCCGG
>NZ_RZPB01000890.1:0-2203 GCF_003998535.1 Mesorhizobium sp. M7A.F.Ca.AU.002.02.1.1
ATGCGGCACTGTGCCGTCAGGCTTCCGACGTGCTGGTCAAGGCCATCAACTCAACAGCAGGCGCGCATTATGACGGCCATTGACGAGCGCGTGCTCGAACTCGACCCCGAGGAAGCACGCCGCGTGCGCCAGGCGCGGTTCGAACGGATCGGCCGCTGGGTGCTGCCGCTGGCGATCATGATCCTGGCGATCTGGCTGTGGGATCGCATCTGCGTGTGGAACGAGATCCCGCAATACATCCTGCCGCGTCCCGGCGTGGTGCTGTGGACGCTCTACAACGATGCCGGCCTGCTGTTTTCCTCGCTGCTGGTCACCTTGCGCATCACCTTTCTCAGCTTGGCTCTGGCGGTCATAGGCGGGGTCGGGCTGGCGGTGCTGTTCGCGCAGTCGAAATGGGTCGAGATGTCGTTCTTCCCCTTCGCCATCGTGCTGCAGGTGACGCCGATCGTGGCGATCTTTCCGCTGATCAACATCTATGTGAACGACCAGACGACCAAGCTTCTGCTGTGCGCCTGGATCGTCGCCTTCTTTCCGATCCTGTCCAACACCACGCTTGGCCTCAACTCCGTCGACCGCAATCTGCGCGATATGTTCAAGCTCAACGGCGCGACGCGCTGGCAGCAATTGCGCTATCTCAGGCTGCCGGCGGCGATGCCCTATTTCCTCGGCGGGTTGAAGATCGCCGGCGGCCTGTCGCTGATCGGCGCCG
This sequence comes from Mesorhizobium sp. M7A.F.Ca.AU.002.02.1.1, assembly GCF_003998535.1. Classification (NCBI taxonomy): domain Bacteria; kingdom Pseudomonadati; phylum Pseudomonadota; class Alphaproteobacteria; order Hyphomicrobiales; family Phyllobacteriaceae; genus Mesorhizobium; species Mesorhizobium sp. M7A.F.Ca.AU.002.02.1.1. Next base: position 710 of record NZ_RZPB01000890.1, read on the forward strand.
TGGTGGCCGCGTTCGTTGCCGGTACCACCGGCCAGTCGTCCGGCCTTGCCTCGCGCATCATCGAGGCCGGCTACCGGCTCAACGCGCCGCGGCTGTTCGCGGCGCTGTTCCTGATCTCGCTGACCGGCATTTTGATCTTCCTCGTGCTGTCGCTGATATCGCATCTCATCTTGCGGCGCTGGCATGAAAGCGCGCTGAAGCAGGAGCGCTAGGCCTTGATTCCCAACACTGGTTCATACCGGCTTACCAACGTCAGGCTTCACGCGTCCCTGACACCGGGGCTCGCTGCTGTCCCCGATAGCGATGGCTTCGCGCTTGCCGACGTCACTGTCGCCGACGGCAAGATTTCCAACATCGCCGCGCATGGCCGATTGAAAGCGTCTGCCGACGCCGTCGATCTCGGCGGTCGCATCGTGCTGCCGTGCTTCGTCGACTGCCACACGCATATCGACAAGGGCCATATCTGGCCGCGAAAGCCCAATCCCGACGGCACGTTCATGGGCGCGCTGAATGCCGCCGATGCCGATCGTGTGGCACGCTGGAGCGCCGAGGATTTGGCGCGGCGGATGGATTTCTCGCTGCGCTGCGCCTACGCCCATGGCACAAGGGCGCTGCGCACCCACATCGACAGCGTCGCGCCGCAGGAGGAAATCTCCTGGCCGGCGTTCGAGGCGATGCGCGAGGAATGGCGCGGCCGCATCGAGTTGCAGGGCGCCTGCCTGCTCGGCGTCGAAGGCGTGCGCAACAAAAAGTGGTTCGACAGGCTGGCAAAGAGGGTTGCCGCGGCAAAGGGCGTGCTCGGTGTCGTCACCTATATGGCGCCGGACCTCGAAGAGCTGCTCGATCACGTCTTCGCGCAGGCCATCAAGCATGGCCTCGATCTCGATTTCCATGCCGACGAGACCAACGACATTTCCGCCATATCGCTGAAGAAGATCGCCGAGGCCGCTCTGTGGAACGGTTTCGAAGGAAAGATCCTCGTCGGCCATTGCTGCTCGCTGGCGCGCCAGCCGGATCTCGACGTGCTCGACACGCTGGACAAGGTGGCGAAAGCGGGGCTCGCCGTCGTCTCGCTGCCGATGTGCAATCTCTATCTGCAGGACCGGCGCGCCGACGGCACCACGCCACGCTGGCGTGGCGTGACGCTGCTGCACGAGATGAAGGCGAGGGGCATTCCGGTGGCGGTTGCTTCCGACAACACGCGTGATCCCTTCTATGCCTATGGCGATCTCGACATGCTGGAGGTCTACCGCATGGCGACGCGCATCCTGCATTTCGATCATCCGGTCGCCGACTGGCCGCAAGCGGTCACCGCGACGCCGGCCAAGGTGATGCGGTTTGATGGCTTCGGCACGCTGGCTGCCGGCGGTGATGCCGATTTCATCGTGTTCAAAGGCCGAAGCTGGACGGAATTGCTGTCGCGGCCCGAATCGGATCGCATCGTGGTGCGCGGCGGCAAGGCGATCGACCGCCAATTGCCAGATTATGCCGAAC
>NZ_RZPB01000891.1:0-2202 GCF_003998535.1 Mesorhizobium sp. M7A.F.Ca.AU.002.02.1.1
GGTAGGTGTCATGCCGATCCCGGAAGGCGTCGCGCTGCCGATGTACCAGAAACTGCTCGACGAAAATGGCGCTTTCAACGCCAGCGAACAGGTGCAGGGCGGAGCCAAAACCATGCTCGACGGGCTGCTGCGCTGGAGCGAGGCTTTGAAGCCGATGCGGGCAGGCTGAAAACGCTGGTCTTCCGCAAAAAACCCCGGTTTGCTGCCATAGAGAGGTGGTCGTGCACAGGAACGAACTGGGGGGCAGTTCGATTTGCGCTTGCTGTTTGCCTTGCTGCCTATGCTCACCACCGCCACCGCAGTGGTGGCGCCTGGCCCTGGTCATCGCCAACGACGACCACCGCCTGATCCGGCCGCCCGCCCGACATGACGCCGGGGCGCGACCGCAGCAGGCGGCTGGCGCCGAGATACAAGTTCATGATCAAGGTTTCTCAAGGACCGCTGGCCGAAGTGAAATGGGGGCCGGCGGAGGCCCGCCATTGGCAGCCGGCCATTCCCAGTGAAATGCCTGCAAACCTTGGAAAAACCGCCTTTTGCGCCTATATCTAGTCGATATCAGAGGCGCGATTCGGCGCGGACTTTTCGCGCTGTGCAGGCGGCATCCAGACAACAGGTTTTCATGAGCGATCAGATCGACAACAACAACGGCGCTGAAGCCGAATACGGCGCCGATTCCATCAAGGTTTTGAAGGGGTTGGACGCTGTCCGCAAACGCCCCGGAATGTATATCGGTGATACAGACGACGGCTCGGGCCTGCATCACATGGTCTATGAAGTGGTCGACAACGCCATCGACGAGGCGCTGGCCGGTCACGCCGACCTCGTCACCGTGACGCTCAACCCCGATGGTTCGGTCACTGTGATCGACAATGGCCGCGGAATTCCGACCGATATCCACACCGGAGAAGGCATTTCGGCGGCCGAAGTGATCATGACGCAGCTGCATGCCGGCGGCAAGTTCGACCAGAATTCCTACAAGGTCTCGGGCGGCCTGCATGGCGTCGGCGTCTCGGTGGTCAACGCGCTGTCGGCGTGGCTAAAGCTGAAGATCCGCCGCAACGGCCAGATCTTCGAGATGAGTTTCACGCATGGCAATGCCGACGCACCTCTGAAGGCGACCGGCACCTATGAGCAGGACAAGCAGCCGGGCACCTATGAGGGCCGCAGCGGCAGCCAGATCACCTTCTTCCCGTCGGCCGAGACCTTCACCATGGTCGAGTTCGACTTCGGCACGCTGGAACACCGGCTGCGCGAGCTTGCCTTCCTCAATTCCGGCGTGCGCATCATTTTGACCGATGCCCGTCACGCCGATGTCGTGCGCCATGAACTGCACTACGATGGAGGCCTCGAAGAATTCGTCAAATATCTCGATCGCGTCAAGAAACCGCTGATCGACAAGCCGATCGCCATCCGGGCGGAGCGCGACGGGATCACCGTCGAAGTGGCGATGTGGTGGAACGACAGCTACCACGAGAACGTGCTGGCCTTCACCAACAACATCCCGCAGCGCGATGGCGGCACGCATCTGGCCGGCTTCCGCGGCGCGCTGACGCGTCAGATCACCGGCTATGGCGAATCCTCTGGGCTGACCAAGAAGGAAAAGGTCTCGTTGATCGGCGACGATTGCCGCGAAGGTCTGACGGCGGTGCTGTCGGTCAAGGTTCCCGACCCGAAATTCTCCTCGCAGACCAAGGACAAGCTGGTCTCGTCGGAAGTCCGTCCTGTCGTCGAAGGCCTGGTCAACGAAGCGCTCGGCACCTGGCTGGAAGAACACCCGAGCGAAGGCAAGGTGGTCGTCGACAAGGTGATCCAGGCGGCGGCGGCGCGCGAAGCGGCGCGCAAGGCGCGCGATATCACCCGCAAGAGTTCGCTCGGCGTCACTTCCCTGCCCGGCAAACTGGCCGACTGCCAGGAACGCGACCCGGCGAAATCCGAAATCTTCATCGTCGAGGGTGATTCCGCCGGCGGCTCCGCCAAGGGTGGGCGTTCGCGCCAGAACCAGGCGATCCTGCCGTTGCGCGGCAAGATCCTCAATGTCGAGCGGGCGCGCTTCGACCGCATGCTCGGCTCCGACATGATCGGCACGTTGATCACGGCGCTCGGCACCTCGATCGGCAAGGACGAGTTCAACGCCGACAAATTGCGCTACCACAAGATCATCCTGATGACCGACGCCGACGTCGACGGCGCCCATATCAGAAC
>NZ_RZPB01000892.1:0-2199 GCF_003998535.1 Mesorhizobium sp. M7A.F.Ca.AU.002.02.1.1
GTCGACGCGGCAGGCAGTTACACCATGGCCGGCGGCGTGGTGCTCCATCAGGCGACACTGACCGGTGACAAGATTTCCGGCAAGGCAGCCGGCACCCTCAATCCGAACGGCGCCAGCGATTTTGCGCTCGATCTCATCTCATCCGGCCCCAGCCTGCCCCTGATTGTCGGCAGCGCCGGGAGCCCGGTCAAGATCGAAATCCGGTCCTTGTCGGCAAAGGTGGCGGGCGAGAGCACGCGGGCCCGCCTGGATGTCTCTGCGATCCTGCCCTCGATCGTCACCAGTCCAGCGAGGGTGGACGGGCTTGCCCTGGCGTTGCACTCGGATGCGTTCGATCTGAAGAACCGCGCAGGGCCAGTTTCCGGCACAGTGTCGGTGGACAAGGTCGGTCTCGACAATCCGGTGATTGCGCCGCTGATCGCCGGCAAGGTCACGGCGGCGCTCAGCGGTCGCCTGACAGCCGATGCGGTTGCCATAGACAGCGGCTCGCTCAAGAGCGATGCGCTGAACAGCCAGGTTGCCGGCCAGGTATCGCTGCGTGACGGTGCCATCGACCTCAATCTGAAGGCGGATGCCCCATCGTCGGCCTTGCCGGCGGCGGCACGCGGCATGCTTGGCGAACGCGCTGAGATCAGCGCCACGCTGAAGCGCGACCCCAACGGCAGTATCGCTATAGGCGGATTGAAGCTGACCTCGGGCGCGCTGACCGCAGACGGGCAAGCCAGCCTTGCCGACAACAAGGTGGCCGCCGACATCAAGGGTGCGCTGAGCGATATCTCGCTGCTGTCGAAAGACGCCAAGGGCGCCATCGCTTTTGCGTTGAACGCGCAGGGCCCGGCCGCGGCGCCGGACCTGTCGTTGACCATCGACAGCGACCGCCTTCTCGTGGCGGCGCGAGAGATCACCGGGCTGAAGCTGACCGCCACCGGCAAGGCCGATGCCGCCAATCCGGCGGCGAATGTGCAGCTGACCGGCAATGTCGCCGGCCAGGCGCTGCAAGGTAGTGCCGTGCTGGCGACGGCGGACGGCAAGAGCGCCATCAATGGCCTGCTGCTGTCGCTCGGCAAGAACAGGATTTCCGGCGATCTGGCGCTGGATGAAAAGTTCGTGCCGGTCGGCACCATCGCGCTCGACCTGCCCGATATCGGCCCGCTGGCAGCACTTGCCCTGGAGAAGGCCGAAGGCGATGTGCGCGGCACGATCGCCTTTTCGAAGAACGGCAATGCGCCACAGGTCGCAATCAAGGCGGCGACAGCATCGATTACGCGCGGCGACCTGCAGGCGAAAGCCGTCTCGATCGATGCGCTGGTCGCCAACTATCTGGCGGCGCCCGTGATCTCCGGAAAGATCCGCGCCGACACCGTCACGTCGGGCGGCACCGTGATCAGCGGCATCGATGTCGACTTGAAGCGCGACGGCGACTGGACCGGCTTCTCCGGCGGCGCAACCGTCAAGGGCATTCCGGCACAGGCCGCCGGCCGGGTGAAAGTGGCCAACGGCACGACGACCATCGAGCTTGCCTCCGGCCAGGCGACTGTCCAGGGCATCAAGACGGCCATCGCCCAGGCCTCGACCGTCAGCATTGCCAACGGCACAACGACGCTGGACCGGCTCGTGCTCAACCTTGGCGGTGGTACGGCGACGGTGACCGGCAAGGTCGGCACGGCGCTCGACATCAATGCGACGCTGGCGCGGGTGCCGATGTCGCTCGCCAACAGTTTCTCGCCGGGGCTCGACGCCGCCGGTTCGATCTCAGGCACGGTCAAGGTGACGGGTGCGCCGGCGAACCCCGCCATTGTCTTCAACCTCGACGCGGCCGGCGTGCGGACCTCGCAGACGCGCGGTGCCGGTGTCGGTGCGGTGAGTGTCTCCTCGTCGGGCACCTTCGGCGGCAACAAGCTGACCTTCAATGCCAATGTCGGCGATGGCGCCGGCCTTGGCCTCAAGGGCGGCGGCACCGTGACAACGGCCGGCACGCCGTCACTGGTGCTCGACTTCAATGGCGTCGTGCCGTTCGGCCTGCTCAGCCAGAAGCTGGCCGCGCAGGGTCTGTCTTTGTCTGGAACCGCCAATGTCAACGTGCAGGTGCGCGGTCCCGCGACATCGCCCGTCATCGGCGGCAGCATCAGCACCTCGGGTGCGCGCCTTGTCGATGCGCGCTCCGGCCTCGCCGTCAACGATCTCGCCGCCGATGTCTCG
>NZ_RZPB01000893.1:0-2196 GCF_003998535.1 Mesorhizobium sp. M7A.F.Ca.AU.002.02.1.1
ACCCTGGGAAGCACCCCGCCAGGTCCGGCCACAGAGCGTTTGGCCAGGCGAGCCCCACGCAGTCCACCGCCGCAATTGCGCTGGCTGGGTAGGTCGTTCGGCCAAGTGCCGCGGCGACGCCAAAAATCTCGCCTTCGCTGATGTATCTGGCGATGACCTGTTGTCCGTCCGGTGTGGTGCGAACGACACGGATATGCCCGGCGATCAGCACGAAGAAGGAATGAGCCTCGGCTTCCTGCTCGAAGATCGCAGTCTCCTTGGCATAGCGAGACGACCGCGCATCCCGCAGGATCTCGCTCTGCTCGTCGGGCGTCAGACCCTGGAAGAGCGGCAGTCGCGAAATCAGCGATCGGTCCAGCGCAGCCAAGCGATTCCTCACGGCCCTACGGTTCCGCATCAGTCGTGCGGAAGACCTTTCTTATCCTGAGTTTGCGCCAGCGCAAATTGTTCCCAGCCGCGTCAGACTAAATGGCATGGAACGGCGCAATGCCGCGAAGACGAAACAAAGGACAAATCGATGAAACTCTCCATCCTCGCCGCCGCAGTCTCTACCCTGGCGCTCGCCGGCGGCGCAAGCGCCGAAGAGCATATGGTGCAGATGCTCAACAAGGGCGAAAAGGGCGCCATGGTTTTCCAGCCGGCCTTCGTCAAGGCAGCCCCTGGCGACACCGTCAAGTTCGTGCCGACCGACAAGAGCCATGATGCCGAGTCAATCAAAGGCATGCTTCCAGACGGCGCCGAGCCCTTCAAGGGAAAGCCCAGCGAGGAAATCACCGTTACGCTGACAAAGGAGGGCGTTTACGGCGTCAAATGCGCGCCTCACTACGGCATGGGCATGGTCGCCCTGATCGTTGTCGGAAAGCCGGTCAATCTCGATGCCGCCAAGGCGGTCAAGCATCCCGGGAAGGCAAAGACGGTGTTCGCCGACCTGTTCACCCAGGTTCCGGTCAACTGATCGGCAATCGATACAGCCATGCCTGCCGCATGAGGGCAGGCGAGGGCCGGACGGACCGAGGGCGGCGGTTCATCCGGCCCTGTTCATTTGGAGACGCAAATCATGGGGATTCCACGCCTGCGGGCCTACACAGGACCCGCATTTCTTTCCTACGGATTCAGGCCCTTCTTCTTCCTCGGGTCGCTGTATGCCGCGCTCTCCATTCTGCTTTGGCTGCCGATATATGCCGGCGAACTCGATGCCCACAGTGCGTTCGTTGCCGTCGACTGGCACATTCACGAGATGCTGTTCGGCTATCTGCCGGCGATCGTTACCGGGTTCCTGCTGACCGCCATCCCCAATTGAACTGGCCGGCTGCCCGTACAAGGCTTGCCACTGCTGGCGCTGGTCGTCCTGTGGCTTGCCGGGCGCGCCGCTGTCTACTTCTCGACCGACATCGGCTGGCAAGCAGCCGCGGTGATCGATGGCTCATTTCTGTTTGTGGTGGCTGCCGCCGCCGCCCGCGAAATCATCGCCGGACGCAACTGGCGCAACCTCAAGGTGCTGCTGCCGCTTGTCGTGATGGCGTGCGCCAACGGCATGTTCCATTTCGAGGCGCACCTTCAAGGCACATCCGACATCAGCCGCAGGCTCGGTATGGCTGCGGGGATCGTACTCATCTCGCTGATCGGTGGGCGTATCATTCCGAGCTTCACACGCAACTGGCTCGCCCGGGAAAATCCTGGCAAGCTGCCTGCACCGTTCGGCCGTTTTGACATCGCATCGATAGCCATCTCAGCTATCGCGCTGGGAGCGTGGACGTTCGCCCCCCACAACCGCGTCTCAGGAATGCTTATGGCCGTCGCTGCAATCTGCCAGGTGTGGCGTCTGTCGCGCTGGGCTGGCGAACGGACATTGCGGGATCCGCTCGTGCTCATCTCCACCTTGCATATGCTTTCGTGCCCGTCGGTTTTGCGTTGGTTTCGGCGTCGATCCTTTTGCCCGCAATCGTACCGGTCGCTGCCGGGCTGCATGCGTTCGGCGTCGGCGCCGTCGGGTCAATGACGGTCGCAGTGATGGCCCGCGCCACGCTTGGCCATACCGGCCGGCAACTACGGGCCGGACTGCAAACCATTGTTGTCTTCGCGGCGATCCTGATCGCTGCCTTGTCACGAATCCTTGCGGTTTTTCTCCCTAAGGACGCGATCGTCAATGTCGCCGGCGTTGCATGGGTTCTGGCCTTTGCTGGCTTTCTCCTAGCC
>NZ_RZPB01000894.1:0-2187 GCF_003998535.1 Mesorhizobium sp. M7A.F.Ca.AU.002.02.1.1
CTGTTGACCGATGTGGAATCTCTGGAACGAGACGCCATTTGCGGCCCAGGAAGCTTGGACCCGCGACGAACACGGCCACGAATGGTGGCTGATCGCGATCAAAGCATCGTTCGAACTTGACCTCGACGGTAAGCAGCAGCTTCTGAAGGATCAGGTTCCTGTTAATATGGCCCCTATCCACAGCGCTGACGCCCTGGAATTACTTGATGACGACGATCTCGTCATTGAAAAGAAGCACACCGATGTCCTTGTAGAAGGCCACGTATATGCGCCTGATCAGCGACCGAATATCGAGTCGATGGCGCGTATCAAGATAGGCAACGTGTTGGACAAGAGCGTGCGTGCGATTGGCGACCGTATTTTTATGCCGGGGCCGGTACTGGTGCGTATGAGCCGACCCGAGCCTTTCATTCGGATTCCGATTTCTTGGCGGAGAACTTTTGGCGGCACGGACACTCAGGCCTCCACGCCCGATTGGGACCGACGAAACCCCGTAGGAACCGGCTTCGCCGTCGATGCACGACATTTGATCGGCAGGACCGGCCCCAACTTCGAGTATCCTGACGCACCCTATCGCGATCACCAAAGCGGCCGGCCAGCAGGTTTCGGTCCAGTGGCGCGGCACTGGATGCCGCGCGCCAAACATGCGGGCACCTATGGCGATGAATGGCAAAAGAGGCGTGATCCGCTGCTGCCCTTGGATTTCAGCCGAACATACTACCAGTGCGCGCCGGAAGATCAGCAAACCAGGACGCCACTTGTCGGCTATGAAACCGTGCGGCTGGGCAATTTCACTGGCGACGGGTTTTTCCAGTTCGTACTGCCTCGTATCGGCTTCGACATACATACGGAGTTCAACAACCGACCCTCCCGGCAGCATGAGGAGCCGACGATCCATACGCTACGGATCAAACCAGACAAGCGTCAGTTCTCCATTACATGGATGACCACGCTGTATGTTCCTTATGACGAGGAGCGGCTGAAGAGCACCACCATAAGCCTACGTCGTCAGACTGTTTCGGCGGCCGCCACGCGCATGGGTATCTGGACGGAGGAATTCGTCGATGGCTAGAGACGACGCCATCGTCATCGTCGGCATCGGCGCGCGAACGCCGTTGGGATTCGACGCTGCTTCCAGTGCGGCCGCGGTTCGCGCTGGCATTTCCGCAATCCAACAACATCCCACGATGGTCGACCGCTTCGGCGAGCAAATGAAGGTCACCCGCGACATGGGTATTGACCTTCATATGCGGGGTCCCGATCGCGCTGTCGCAATCGCTTTCGATCCGGCCGTGCAGGCATTGCGGCCGATGCTTGGCGCCCTCGGAAACGCACCGGTGTCGTTAATCGTGGCGACAGGCGAACCCAGGCCTGGCCAGGATGGCGAATTCGCAGTCCAAGTGCATGCTCAACTTCGCAGTGGTCTGTCACAATACGCCGTGTTCCAGGGCGGCGGATCCATTGCTGGAGGCCATGCCGGCGGTATGATCGCCATGCTGCAAGCGTCAAAAAGCCTGCGCGAGGGCAGCGTAACGTTCTGCCTGGCTGGCGGCGTCGATACCTATCTGCAGACCGAGACACTCGTGTGGTTGGACGAAAATGAACAACTGCATTCAGAGGGCAACATCTATGGGTTCTGCCCTGGAGAGGCGGCGGGATTTTGCCTGATGACAACTCTGCGAACCGCCCGGAAATATGCTATCCCGCCACGGCTCCAACTGATCGGCATCGAAGGCGCGCACGAGGAAAAACGCATCCGAACCGAGACCGTCGTTCTTGGCGAAGGACTTGGTGCTGCGTTCCGTAACTTGTTCGAAAAGGCCGTAACAGATCCAGTCGATCGGATAATCTGCGACATGAACGGCGAACGCTATCGAGCCAACGAGTACGGCTTCGCAACCATCCGCAATCCCGGTCGGTTCAGGGATGCGGCCGATTTCGAGACCCCTGCCGATTGCTGGGGCGATGTGGGTGCGGCGAGCGGACCTTTGTTTGTCAGCCTTGTGGCGGAAGCCGAAGCCCGCAATTATCAGACCGGACCCCTGTCCCTGATCTGGACCAGTTCCGAGAACGGCGTTCGCGCAGCCGCACTACTCGGCGGCAGGCGAAAGGCTGCCTGATGCCGACGCATATCACCGTCAATGGCCTCGGCTTAACCCACAAATCGTCCACCGGATTCTCCAAGGC
>NZ_RZPB01000895.1:0-2186 GCF_003998535.1 Mesorhizobium sp. M7A.F.Ca.AU.002.02.1.1
GTTCCTCCACATCCCAGACATAGCGCTCTTTGCTGGGCATCCGCGGTTGTGGCATACGGCCATCCGCGACCATCTGGTCGAACGTCGTTGGACTGACGCCGATAGCTACCGCTGCCTGTTCTCGATTAATGCCGAACAGCAGGAGCCCGCCAAGTGCGCGTTTCATTGCTTTTCTCGCTGCACATCGCCTCGCGGGCTGAGTTCCGCGACAGTGGAGCATTCACCTAAGAAGCAATCACGCTACCCTTTCCTTGCAATGCCTGGAATGGATCTGTCCGGCCAATGCGGCAAACGGCGGTAACGGCGTGAAAATAGGATAGCAGACCGCGGCTGCGGGGGTTCGAGTGCTATCGTCGGCATGCTGCTTGACAGCAAGTTGAAGCCATTGTTCGTGGCAAGGATGGATGGGGAAGATACCTAAATGTAATCAATTAGTTACGACATTCGTCGTGGAAAAATCTCACACGAAAGTCCTGCTTCCTTTCTTTTTTCGAACTTTTTTGGTCGTGTCCTAGGCCGAACTACGTGCGTTTACGGTCGAAACTCGAATATCGGATTCGGCTTTAGGAAAAATTTGACGAGACATCGCATCTTGGAACCAACGTTGTCGGCGTCGCCCCAGAAGGCCCACGAAAGGAATCCGACGGGGTGGAATTAACGGTCATATGAAGGTCTGTTCGATTTGGCTGGTGGGCGTTATCCGCACAATAGAATTCCGCGCATGATTTCCGCACATAAACCATTCTCGGATCGCCATCCGGGCGGCACTTTACGGCGATGTACGGAAATCGGTCGTTTAGCGTACACTAGCGACGTCGCGTACTGGCTCGGAGCGAACTTCTGCCCTTGAACCTTCATACGGCTGCTGTGCGCGGCCATTCATATCGGAGCTGTCGCATGGCAGGGTCGGGGCAGTAAGCGGTCAGTCGGCTGTCCAGACATCCCTTGGTTAGGTCCAATACCCCTAACTCTTGCCTTGGAACTCATCCCAAGCCGTTCGAATTTTGGCAAGTGCATCCACAGCGTCGTCACCATGAGGCGGCCTAAAGCCTTCGCGCTTTGCCTGATCTGCGACCGCTCGAAGACGCCGCCAATCCCCCTTCGTCTTGAGTGTCTGCAAGATCGGCAATACCCGAGAGAAGGCAGTGCCCCAACGAACAAGCATGTCCAGTGGTAACCGGGCCTCGATATGGCTCTCCGAGCGGAGGTACTTAGCTCGGCGATTTACCGTAGGGTCTCCGTTGCCCTCACGTTGGCGGCGAATGTGCCACGCCAACATGTCTGCCGCTTGCAGCGGTAAGTCCCGCATATCGTCGCCGTAGCCGATAGGCATTTTGATCAGGCCACGAGATACCGAGTCTAAATTTTCCACCATATAATCGAAAAACAGGGCGACGTCCGTGTTTACCCCGCTCTGCTCATCAAAGATGAACCTGACCGGTGTGATGGTGCCCATGCCAGCCAAATGACGTGCGACGACCGAAACCGCTCCAAAGGTAAGGCTGAAATAGGCCGTGGAAAGGCCCCGAGGCGACGCCGGGGACACGTGACTTTCGTAGTCTGCCCGACTGACTGAAATATCAAAAGTCCAAGGGGGCCGAATGCGATCGATGACCTCTGCCAACCCCTCCAGTTTTTGGTCGCGAGCTTCTCGGGTCCAACCCGCGAACTGACCGCGTAGACTGTTCGCCTCCGCCATCTTGAGGTACCCAATCGTCGGATACTTTGCCAGCGCCAGACTCCACGCTACGCTGAATTGCTCCCAAGCGTCGTCGCGATTAACCAGTCCCGCGAATACGAGATCGCGTTCACCGATATCGCTGCCGGAGTCATCGAAGTACGCCGAAAGGTCCATCACTCACCTATTTGCCGGCTTCCTTTAGTCGCGACCGACGTAGAACAGAAGCTTTCAGCTGATATCGGTAATGACGGCAAGATGGTTGTCTTTAGCACGGGATGTCGCCTCCTAGATCGTCGCCGCGGTCAGCGCGTTTTCAAACTCAAATTCCGCATTCCGGTCATGTCCTGACCGTTTGATCTTTCGTGAGGGAGACCTCCGGTCTAGTTCGGGTCAGTTTAGGTGTATTTGACTTCCTCGTGTTTCAGCCGGGATCAAACTGTCACGCAATTTAAGTCGTATTGCATGCGATGCCTGAATATCTCTGCTAGCATTAGCAGAGCCGCGC
>NZ_RZPB01000896.1:0-2185 GCF_003998535.1 Mesorhizobium sp. M7A.F.Ca.AU.002.02.1.1
CGATTGCACCGGCAGATGCAGATAGGGCATCAACGCCGGCAGATCGCGATGGGCCGCTATCAACTCGTCATCCATGTCGCGCGGGTGGCTGGTGGTGTAGCGCAGACGCGCCAGCCCGGGGATTTCGGCCAGCCTGAACAGCAGGCGGCCAAGGCCCCACTCGTGGCCGTTCTCGCCCTGGCCATGCCAGGCATTGACGTTCTGGCCAAGCAGCGTCACTTCGCGCACCCCGGCTTCAGCCAGGCGCTCAGCCTCCGCGACAATCTGCGCCACCGGCCGGGAAACTTCGGAGCCTCTGGTATAGGGCACGACGCAGAAGGTGCAGAACTTGTCGCAGCCTTCCTGCACGGTGAGGAAGGCGGTGACGCCGCGCTTGATGACCTCGGCGCGCTTGGACTGCGGCAGATGCTCGAACTTGTCCTCGATGGCGTAGTCGGTCTCGACGATCTTTTCGCCGCCGCGCACCCGCGCCAGCACGTCGGGGAGCCGGTGATAAGTCTGCGGGCCGATGACCAGGTCGACGGCCGGCGAACGGCGGATGATCTCGGCGCCTTCGGCCTGCGCCACGCAGCCGGCGACGCCGACCAGCATCTCGCGGCCGGCCAGGGCACGCTCGGCTTTCATGTCGCGGATACGGCCGAGCTCGGAATAGACCTTTTCGGCCGCCTTCTCCCTGATATGACAGGTGTTCAGCAGCACCAGGTCCGCCTCGCCAATGGCATCGGTCGCGGAATAGCCGTCGGCAGCCAGCGCATCGGCCATACGCTGCGAATCATAGACGTTCATCTGGCAGCCATAGGTCTTGATGAAGACTTTTTTCGCTGCCGTGGAAAGCACTGCCGGCTGTCCAGCCATAGTGCCGATGTCGTCGCTTTCTATCGTGTTCAAGTCCATAAGGCGGCTTCTAACGCCTTTCCGTGACAAAAAACAGACGATTCTCGGCCCGCGCCAGCAAGGGCATGCCGGGGCTAGCGGCTCGGCCGCGGGTCGGCAAGCGCCGCCTGCATCATCTCACGCACCTGGCTTTCCATCAGTTTCGACGTCTCCTTGCGGTTCGAACCCTTGGAAAAGGCGATTGCCTCGCCGAAATGCACCTCGACGTCGAGCGCGCCCTCCGCCAGCAATACCTTGAGATGCGGCATCAAATCCTCATCGCCGATCCAGGCGGCAAGCGGGCGATGCCGGCGGCCGAGCGGCACGCCGTGCAGACGCGTATAGGCGATCGCCACCGGCTGGATGAACACCTGTTCCGCCGCGCCTTCCGAAATCGCCATCGAGGCGGCGCCGAACAGCGTGCTCTTGAACGGCAGGACCATATTGCCGTCGCCGGTCGAGCCCTCGGCAAACAGCACCATCGCATCGCCCTTGGCCATGCGGCTGGCAATCTCGCTTGCCTGGTCGCCCGACGAACGCTTGCGCTCGCGCTCGATGAACACGGTACGCTGCAGCTTCGAAAGCATGCCGATCAGCGGCCAGCCTTCCATATCAGCCCTGGCGATGAATTTTACGTCGGCAAAAGAGCCGAGCACCATGATGTCGGTCCAGGAGATGTGATTGGACGCAACCAGCAGCGGGCGCTTGTCGGACAGCGTCCCCTTGACATGGATGCGCATGCCGAGCGCCCTGATGATCAGCCTGTGCCAGATCTTGAGGATGAAGGTTTCCGGCCACCAGCCGGTCTTCATCGACAGTATCTGTAACGGCACGAGGACCAGCGAACCGGCGACAACGAGGCCCAGCGCCAGGAAAATCCTGATTTTCTTGATCATCGCCCCATCCCGGCCGTCTCGCTAGCGAAGATCGCGGCGCATGACAAGCGCGCCGGTCGGTCCGTGTTCGGCCGACCTGTAGTAATTCGGCCGCTTGCCGACCTCGCGGAAGCCCAGCCGGCGATAAAGCGCGATCGCCGCGACATTAGTCTCGTCGACCTCGAGGAACAGCGCTTCGGCGCGCTGCGCGTGCAGTTCGCGCAACACCGCGTCCATCAATTGCCAGCCCAACCCCTGCCGGCGATGCGATCGCGCCACCGCGACGGTCAGGATCTCGCCCTCGCCTGCCGCAAGCCGCGCCAGCACGAAGCCGACGGGCGGCTTGGAGCCCTGTCCGGTTTCGCGCGCGGCATAGCCGAACACGGTGTCCTGTTCGAGCAAGGCGGCAAATTCGCCATCGGTCCAGGGGCGGACAA
>NZ_RZPB01000897.1:0-2184 GCF_003998535.1 Mesorhizobium sp. M7A.F.Ca.AU.002.02.1.1
TCTGCAGGATGAAGGCGCGGCCGAAGAAACGTGGATGCCGCGACAGAGCGCGCGCCACAAACAGCCCCGGGATGACCGAAAGCAGCGTCGACAGGACCGCTTGCCAGAGCGTGAAGCGAATGACGCGAAGCAGATAGGGATCGAAGGCTGCCCAGGCGCCCGAGAAATCATGGGCGCCCTCGAAAAGCAGGCCGGCAAACGCGCCGCCGATCAGCAGCGCGATTGCAGCGAGCGCGACAATGCCGGCACTGACGCGGGAATCCGTGGAATGCGCCGGCGCCATCGCGCTGCCTATTTGCTCATCGCCGCCAGCCATTCATCGACCCAGGCCTTGCGGTTGGCGGCGACCTCTTGCGGGCTGAACAGCAAGGTCTTCGTCGGCTTGACCAGTTTGTCGAAGGCCGGATTGAGCGGCTTGTCGGTCTTGCCTGCCGGGAACATCCAGTTGGTCTCGGGGATGGCATCCTGGAATTTCGGCCCGGTCATGAAGGCCATGAACTTGGCCGCCAGCGGATTCTTGGCTCCTGTCGTGGTGATACCCGCCACCTCGATCTGCAGATACTCGCCCTCCTCGAAGGAGGCCGCCTGGTAGCGCTCCGTGTTCTCGGCGACCATGTGGTAGGCTGGCGACGTCGTGTAGGACAGCACCATCGGCGCCTCGCCCTTGGTGAACAGCCCATAGGCCTCGCTCCAGCCCGGCGTCACGGTCAGCACCTTGGCCTTGAGCTTGGCCCAGGCCTCGGGTGCCTTGTCGCCATAGACCGACTTGACCCAAAGAAGCAGGCCGAGGCCTGGCGTCGAGGTGCGCGGATCCTGGATGACGATCTTGTCGTTGGCACTGCCTTCGATCAGCTCCTTCAGGCTCTTCGGCGGCGTCTTCATCTTCTGCGTGTCGTAGACGACAGCGAAATAGCCGTAGTCGAAGGGGACAAACGTGTCGTCGCTCCAGCCGCCCGGCACACTGACATCCGTCACCGCGCCATGCGGCGCGAACAAGCCTGACGCCTTGGCATCGGCGGTGAGATTGGTATCCAGGCCAAGCACGATATCGGCCTTGGTCGATGTGCCTTCCAATCTGACGCGGTTGAGCAGCGCGACGCCATCGGCGACCGAGACGAAGTCGACGTCGCAGCCGCATTCGGCCTCGAACTCCTTCTTCACCACGGGACCCGGACCCCAGTCGGCGGTGAAACTCTCATAGGTGTAGACGGTGAGCTTGTCCTTGGCCAAGGCGGGCCCGGACAAGGCCACGACCGTTGCTGAAACAAGAGCGTATAAAAGCGTGCGCATCGGCGCCTCCTTCGTTTGAATTGAAAGGAATTGAGGCGTCGGACTGTCCGAAACGTCTAATCCCTCCGCCGGTACAAACCGGATCAGGTTCAGCGGGTTGGCGAGACTGCCTCTCAGCCGGTCCGCGAAGATCGCGTCCGGCACCCCGTTAGAGCGTTTCGACACATAGGCCGGGCCGATCCGCCATGCAAGCGGGAGTTTGCCGCCTTCCGTTTCCCGTGCCGGGCTGGTAAGGGCCACACGATATGAGCACATTCACCATCCTGCTTGGCGGCGATCTCATCCGTACGCCACGGCTCGACCGTCAGGTCAAAGGCTCCCGCGTCATCGCCGCCGACGCCGGCATCGGTCATGCGCGGTTGCTGGGTCTCGTGCCGGAGCTGTGGGTGGGTGATTTCGATTCGGTGCCGGCCAACCTGCCGGACGATCTCGCTTCCGTGCCGCGCCGGACCTTCCCGGCGGAAAAGGACCAGACCGATGGCGAACTTGCCGTCGCCGCGGCACTGGAGCGCGGCGCGACCCGCCTGGTGCTGGCCGGCGCCTTTGGCGGCAAGCGCGCCGACCACGCTTTTCTGCATCTGTCGCTCGCCCTGCGGCTGGCGGAGGCGGGAACGGACGTGCTTTTGACCAGCGGCGCTCAGGAAGGCATCCCCCTGCTGCGCGGAACGGCCGGCTTCGACTATGCCGACGGCACGCTGTTTTCGGTGCTCGGCTTTTCCGAGCTCGACGGCCTGACCGTCACCGGCGCCAAATGGCCGCTCGCTCACGTCAAGGTGGCGTTCGGTTCGTCGCTGACCATTTCCAACGAGGTCAAGTCCGACAAGACCGGGGGCCGCCTCGAAATCGCGCTCGGCCATGGCCGCGCGATGCTGCTCGCTCATCCCTATCCCTTAC
>NZ_RZPB01000898.1:0-2178 GCF_003998535.1 Mesorhizobium sp. M7A.F.Ca.AU.002.02.1.1
CCGTATCCTTGTCACGGTCCTTGCCTTGGAAGGGTGTGACCGCTCCGTCGATAATCCTGGGTATCTGGAAGATACGCGTTTTGTCACGCGTCTCATAGGTGATCGGCACCTGCTCGACACCGAGGAATTTGCCGACGAGGATTGAGAGCAGCGATGTGGTTCCACCTGCCTTGCCCGTGAAGATCTTTGTCAGCGCCTTGACCGCATAGACAGAGGCGCGGCTGTCGATGAACAGGCCCGCGGTCCAGTTGCCGCGGCTCATATAGCCTGGGATTTCCATGATCAGCCCAAGATTGAGCCCGGACAGATCGACCTCACCGAAATGGCCGGCATCGATGCGAAACCCGGCCCATGTCTGGCAATAGCCTTCGGTCGGCGGATGATTGCCAAGCGAGAGCACGCAAGGGCAAAAAACCGTGCAATTGCAGGAGAGTACGAGCTCTCCCTTCATCGCCCAGCTCTGGTCTGCCATCGATTTTCCCCCACTCACAGCGAGACTACTAGCAGCGCGGCTGCCCAGACAAGCAGTATCGCACCGGCCAGCCGGGTTGGAACCCTGCTGGCCGTTTGTTTTTCGATCAGGGTGAACAGGCCGATCAACGCCATCCAGAAAACGTTCATGACGCCCACGGCGAACATCACCAGCATCAAGGCCCAGCAGCAGCCCAGACACCACAGACCTTGCGCGGCACCGAGCCGAAAGATGTTAAGGGGCCTTGCGCTCCAGCTCGCGAAAAGGATCGAGAACGGGTTCCTGCATTTCTTCAGGCAAGCTTCCTTCAGGCCGCTGAACTGGTAGAGGCCGGCAATCAGCAGAGCGAGCGCACCGGCAATGCCGACGACCGGATCGAGAATCCCGGCTGACGAAGCGAATGCATGGACGGCCAAGGTCAGCGCCGCGAACACAATTGAAGCGGCGAGCCAGACGCTGAGATAGCCGGCGACCAGCAGCAGCGGGTGAACGACCGGTTCGCCCTTGATGCGTGCCGTGTCAGCGATCTCGCAATAGGTGCGTATCATCGGCGCCGCCGAAGGCAGCATCGTCGCGATCGCCATCAGGAACCACATCGAAACGAGCGCGCCGGCCCGCAAGCCGAGACCTGCGTCCAAAGGCACCGGTGAGAGGCACAGCACAAAGAACCGTTCCAGGAAATCGGGCAGCGGCAGTTGCGGCAGGCTGCGAAGGATCGTGTCGCCAGGGGCGCCGACGCCCGCAATCCCTGTTTCAGCCCCGCGGATTGCCATCGCCGCAAGAGACAGCCATGCAAGCAGGATGCAAGCGCCGACAACGACGTTTACCGTAACCCGGGGATTGCGCGCGATGCCGGCCATGGCGCGGCCGGCGCGGTCGAGATGGCTGAAGTCGTCCTGCTGGCCGGTCATGACATCCGAATGGGCCGAATCGCCGCGTTGATCAAGCGGCATGATCTGACCTATATGCTGATCGAACGGCAGGTCGGGTGGACCGCCTCGCATTGCAAGCCGGAAGCCGATCTTGGAGCATCAGCAAACTGCGCGGATACTGGTTGCCGGCACGGGGCCGGCAGGGCT
This sequence comes from Mesorhizobium sp. M7A.F.Ca.AU.002.02.1.1, assembly GCF_003998535.1. Classification (NCBI taxonomy): domain Bacteria; kingdom Pseudomonadati; phylum Pseudomonadota; class Alphaproteobacteria; order Hyphomicrobiales; family Phyllobacteriaceae; genus Mesorhizobium; species Mesorhizobium sp. M7A.F.Ca.AU.002.02.1.1. Next base: position 1,552 of record NZ_RZPB01000898.1, read on the forward strand.
GATCGCGGCACTGGGTTTTGCCGCCGAAGGTTTCCCGGTGACACTGGTCGGGCCGGAGGCCACCGCCCCCGATGGTCGCACGACGGCCCTGATGAACCCTGCCTTGAAAGTGCTCGACCGGCTCGGCGTGCTCGAAGCCGTCGTATCCAAGGCGGCGCCTTTGAAGGTGATGCGCATCGTCGATGCCACCAGCCGGCTGATCCGCAGCCCGGTCGTCACCTTCCGCGCCAGCGAGATCGACGAGGATGAATTCGGGCTGAATCTTCCCAACAGCGTCCTCACCCCGGCACTCGCCAGCGCCGTTGCCGCGCGCGCCGGCATCGACTGGCTGAGGTCGATGGTGGCGAACTGGCATCTCGATGCCGAGCATGTTCGTGCCGGCCTCGCCGACGGCAGCTCGGTTGACGCATCGCTGGCGGTCGCCGCTGACGGACGCTTGTCACCGGCGCGCCAGGCGGCCGGCATCTCGACCTCGGCCCGCTCCTATCCGCAGGCAGCTCTCGTCCTCAATTTCGGCCATAGCGGCGATCACGCCTTCACCTCGACGGAATTCCACACCGAGACCGGTCCGTTCACGCAGGTCCCGCTGCCCGGCAATCGCTCCAGCCTGGTCTGGGTGGTCAAGCC
>NZ_RZPB01000899.1:0-2174 GCF_003998535.1 Mesorhizobium sp. M7A.F.Ca.AU.002.02.1.1
ATCCTTGACCATGTCCTCGGCCGACATCTGTGGCGAATTCCAGGTGATCAATCCGATCGAGGCGGTCAGCACGATCTCGCGCTTGGCAAAGGTGATCGGATTGTTGATGGCATGCTTGATGGCATCCGCCACGGCGGCGATGCGGGCCGGGTCCTGTTCGGACAACAGCATCAGCGCGAACTGGTCGCCGGCAAAGCGCGACAGCGAGTCCTTCGGCTTGAGCAGCCGGTGCAGGCGGCGCGCGATGGTCAAGAGGATGGTGTCGCCGGCCGAGATGCCGAGCCCGTCGTTGACCTGCTTGAAACGGTCGATGTCGATGACGAAGACGGTCGGGCGCACCTTCTCTTCGGTGCGCGCGATCGAGATGATCGCTTCCAGCCGGTTCATCAAAAGTTCGCGGTTCGGCAGGCCGGTCAGGTTGTCGTGCACGGCATCGTGCAGCAGCCTTTCCTCGGACTTTTTCTGCTCCGTCACGTCGACCATGGTGCCAACGCAGCGGATGACTTCGCCGTCGGATCCGATGACCGGGCGCGCACGCAGCGAGAACCAGTGATAGTGGCCGTCAGCGCCGCGCAGGCGGAAGTTCTGCGACACCCGGCCGCGCCGGTGCTCGAGCACGACGTCGAGCGTCGTGCGGAACGTGTCGCGGTCGTCGGCATGCAGCACCGGCAGCCAGTTACGCGCCGCACCGCCGAGGCTGTTCGGCGCCAGCCCGAGTTGGATGCTGACATCGGGCTTGGTGACGACGCGGTCGCGCAGCACGTCCCAGTCCCACACCGTGTCGCCCGATCCGGCCACGGCAAGCGCCTGCCGCTCCAGGTCGGAGAACAGGCCCTGATGCAGCGCGCCGCCGGCAAAGGCATGCTGCATGACGGTGAAGCCGATCAGCAGGATGATCAGGATCAGCCCGCCGCCCAGGGCCGGCTGGGCGATGTCGTTGTCGAGCATGCCGGTGATCGCCATCCACGACCCGCACAGCCACAACAGCACCATGACCCAACTGGGCACCAGCATGATCGCACGATCATAACCACGAATCCCGAGGAAGATGATCAGGCCAAGCCCCGTCAGTGCGGTGGCGGCGAAGGACAGCCTGGCGATGCCGGCGGCGACCGCGGGATCGACGATCGCAACGCCGGCGATCAGCACCAGCCCGAGGATCCAGACCAGTGCGCCATAACTGAAATGGCCGTGCCATCGGTTGAGGTTGAGATAGGCGAACAGGAACACCACGAAGGTTCCCGCCAGCGCCACCTCCGTTCCCGCCCGCCACATCTGCTCATTGCCGGGCGAGATCTCGATGACCTTGTTGAGGAAGCCGAAATCGACGCAGATATAGGCCAGTACCGCCCAGGCAAGCGCGGCGGTCGCGGGGAACATCGAGGTCCCCTTGACCACGAAAAGGATGGTCAGGAACAGCGCCAGCAGGCCCGCAATGCCGATGACGATGCCGCGAAACAGCGTGTAGGAATTGACCGAGTCCTTGTAGGATTCGGGATCCCAGAGGTAGACCTGCGGCAGCTTCGGCGAGGCCAGTTCGGCGATGAAGGTGATCACCGTGCCGGGGTTCAGCGTCACCCGGAAAACGTCGGCGTCGGGACTGGTCTGGCGGTCGAGCGCGAAGCCTTCGCTGGGCGTGATGGCAGCGATGCGGGTCGAGCCCAGATCCGGCCAGAAGATGCCGGAATTCACCAGGCGGAAATGCGGTGCGACGATCAGCCGGTCGAGCTGCTGGTCGGTGGTGTTGGCGAGCGCGAAGACAGCCCAGTCGCCGGTCGAACGGGCATCATTGGCCTCGACCTCGATGCGCCGCACGATGCCGTCCGGACCCGGCGCGGTCGACACCTGGAAATTCTCGCCCTGGTTGCGGTAGATCTCGACGGCGCCGGAAAGGTCGAGCGCGACGTCGTCGCGGGCGATCTTGATCGGCTCGACGGCGAAGGCCGACGATGCCGCCCACAGCGTCAGGAGTATCGCGAGGACAATGGCGAACAGCGGCCCGTTGCGCAGGAATTTCGTCAAAAATCAGTCCTTCGTTCCAACGCCCGGCGGATCGTCCGCGATCCGGGCGTAGAGGTAGTGGTCCTGCCAGATGCCGTTGATCCTGAGATAGGATCGCAGCAGTCCTTCGCGCCGAAATCCGGCTTTTTCAAGCACGCGGATCGACCTGATAT
>NZ_RZPB01000089.1:0-12749 GCF_003998535.1 Mesorhizobium sp. M7A.F.Ca.AU.002.02.1.1
CCGGGGAGAGCATTCGCAGCGTCGTGGTTTACTGACCGGCTCACACGACACGCTCGCGTCGAAGGCTCTGTGTTCCCAAAATACCGTGCCTCCCCGACATCGGGCGTTAGGCCGGCGGCGCGACTGACATTCCGGATGTCCGCGCCGCCGGTCGGTTCGACCCCACCTGATCCGCCCGGGTTGCCGCGATCATGGTCGATGCCGTAGACACCGGCCCATTGGCGTTTGAAATCCGTGGAGAGGGAATATGCCGGAACCCATGAAGACCATCTCCCAGGCAAAATCCCATGGCGGAGTGCAGGGCATCTATTCGCACCTGTCGACGAGTTGCTGCTGCGACATGACGTTTGCCGTTTTCGTGCCTCCACAGGCCCGGGAAACGCCTTGCCCCGTGGTGTGGTATTTGTCGGGACTGACCTGCACCCATCAAAATGTCATGGACAAAGGCGAATACAGGCGCATGGCCGCCGAACTTGGCCTGATCGTCGTCTGTCCAGACACCAGTCCGCGCGGCGCCGACATCCCTGATGACAAGGACAATTGGCAGTTTGGCGGCGGCGCCGGCTTTTATCTTGATGCAACGCAGGAGCCTTATGCGAAGAACTACCGGATGTATTCCTACCTCGTCGAGGAACTACCCACGCTGATCGCCGCTAATTTTCCGGCAGACATGTCGCGCCAAGCCATAACGGGCCATTCGATGGGCGGACACGGCGCGCTGACGATTGCTTTGAAAAACCCGCAGCGGTTCAGGAGTTGCTCGGCATTTGCGCCGATCGTGCAGCCAAGCGCTGCCGGCTGGTCAAGGCCGGCTTTCGAAAAATATCTCGGCACGGATGAGGCCTCGTGGCGGGCCTACGACGCTACTTCGCTTGTTGAAGACGGGCGCCGCTTCCCGGAATTTCTCGTCGATCAGGGAACATCGGACGGGTTCCTGAATGACGGGCTGAGACCCTGGCTTTTGGAGGCGGCCTGCGCCAAAGCCGGCATTCCGCTGACGTTGCGCATGCAGGACGGATACGACCATTCGTATTTCTTCATTTCGACATTCATGGACGACCATTTGAGATGGCATGCGGAATGGCTTGCATAGGTCGAGGTCCGAGCGATGCAATCGGATTAATCCTCGTCCAAGCGAGGAACGCGTTACTCTTTCTCGTCTCTACCGGGGCGAGGAACACGATGGCGCCGCATTGAAATTATTGAACAATTTCAACCGGAAGCGCTACCAACGCGTATAAATTTTTAGCCATTTCCATGGTTTAACTGGATTTTGGTAGCGGGAGAGGGACTTGAACCCCCGACCCCAGGATTATGATTCCCGTGCTCTAACCAACTGAGCTACCCCGCCAGGGCGGCGAAAGGCCCGAAATCCGCCTCAAATCGAAGGGCATGTCGGGGGCGTTCGCCAAGGTCGCGCGGATATAAGGTTGGGAAGGTGAGCCTGTCAAGCTTCGAAGCAACCGGCTTGCCGGCTTATCGTCATTATCGAAAAGCTTTGCCGCGGCGACATTTGGTTGTCGCCGCCGGGGTTGAGTTCGAAGGGGCACGTCGCTATGTCTCGGCCACGAGTTTTTAGAGTTTGAAACAGATGAAGCCGCGCATAGCAGTCCTCGGTTGCGGATACTGGGGCAGCAACCACATCCGCACTCTCAAGGCGCTCGGCGCGCTGCACGCGGTCTCCGATACCAACCGGGCCCGCGCGGAAGGCTTTGCCAGCGAGCAGGACTGCCTGGCGATCGAGCCGGACCAGCTGTTCGTCCGTGACGATATCGACGCCATCGTCATGGCGCTGCCGCCGCAGTTCCATGCCGACCTTGCGGTACGTGCCGTCGAGAACGGCAAGGACGTGCTGGTGGAAAAGCCGATCGCGCTGACGGTGGCGGATGCCGAGCGTGCGGTGCAGGCGGCCAAGGACAATGGCCGCGTCTTCATGGTCGGCCATGTCCTGCGGTTCCACCCCGCCTTCGAGACGCTGAAGGGGCTGATCGACAAGGGCGAACTCGGGGAGGTCCGCTACATCCACTCTCACCGGCTCGGCCTCGGCAAGTTCCACACAGAGAACGACGCGCTGTGGGACCTGGCGCCGCACGATCTGTCGATGATCCTGGCGATCACCGGCACAGAGCCGATCGAGGTGCGCGGCGAGGGGGCCGCCCTGCTCGACAATCTCAGCGACTTCGCGCATCTGCACATGCGCTTCCCCAACGGCCTGCGCAGCCATCTCTTCACCTCGCGTCTCAATCCCTATCGCGAGCGGCGGCTGACCGTGGTCGGCACCAAGGCAATGGCGGTGTTCGACGACGTCGAGCCATGGGAACGCAAGCTGGCCGTCTACCGCCACGCGGTGTGGCAGGACAGCGGCCAATGGGCCTTCACCACCAATGAGCCGTCCTATGTCGCGGTTGCCCAGGGCATGCCGCTGACGCGCGAGCTGGAGCATTTCATCCAGTGCATCGAGACGCGTGCCGAACCGCGTACCAGCGGCGAGGAAGCGATCAGGGTGCTGCGCATCCTGACCGCCGGCACGGTCACCCACACCAAGTCGAATTCCTGAAGCGCGGATTATTCGGCAGGAAACTTATTCGGCAAGAATCTTATTCCGCGGGAATCTTATTCCGCGGGAATCTGGTCCGGCCGGGCGGCAAGCCGGGTCAGCATGGCCTCGGCCTCGGCGCCACGCTCCGATCGCTCGATGAAGCCGCCGCCGAACACGCGGGCCTCGTTGCCGTCATCGGAGTAGAGCACGCAGGCCTGGCCCGGCGCGATGCCGGACTCGCCGTCTACCAGTTCCACCCATGTGGCACCGGCACGATGATGCAGCACGGCCGGGCGCGGCGGCCGCGTCGAGCGGACCTTGGCGAACAGTTCCAGGCCGCCGGCAGGGACGTCTGTGAGCGGTCCGTCGCCCAGCCAGTTCATATTGCGGAGATAGATCTTGTGCGTCTCCAGCGCCTCGCGCGGGCCAACCACGACGCGAGCCCGGTCGGCATCGAGATGGACGACGTAAAGCGGCTCGCCGGAAGCGATGCCGATGCCGCGGCGCTGGCCGATCGTGTAGCGCAGGATGCCCTCATGGCGGCCGAGCACGCGGCCGTCGATGTGGACGATGTCGCCCGGATTGGCCGCAGTTGGCTTCAGCTTGGCGATGATGTCGGAATACTTGCCCTGCGGCACGAAGCAGATGTCCTGGCTGTCCTGCTTGGCGGCAACCGCCAGCCCCATCTCCTCGGCGATGGCGCGAACCTGAGGCTTCGACAGGCCGCCGAGGGGAAAGCGCAGATAGTCGATCTGCGCCTGCGTGGTGGCGAACAGGAAGTAGCTCTGGTCACGGTCGGCGTCGACCGGACGGTAGAGCGCGCGCTGGGCGCCATTGGCGCCGGAACGGATGTAGTGGCCGGTGGCCAGCGCGTCGGCGCCGAGCTCCTTGGCGGTGGCCAGGAGGTCGGCGAACTTCACCGTCTGGTTGCAGGAAACGCACGGGATCGGCGTCTCGCCGGCGACGTAGCTCTCGGCGAAGGGATCGATGACCGCCTTGCGGAAGCGTTCCTCGTAGTCGAGCACATAATGGGGGATGCCGAGCGTCTCGGAGACACGGCGGGCATCGTCGATGTCCTGCCCCGCGCAGCATGAGCCGGCCCGGTGCGTCGCCGCGCCGTGGTCGTAGAGCTGCAAGGTGACGCCGACGACGTCGTAGCCCTCGCGTTTCAGCAGGCCGGCGACGACCGATGAATCGACACCGCCGGACATGGCGACGACGATGCGGGTGTTTTCGGGACGTCCGGGAAGATCGAGACTGTTCATGATGCTTTCGTTCTGCGCGGCGCCTCAATGCCAATGTCGAGAATATAGGTCAAGCTTTACCGGCGCGCCAGCGTGCAGGGCGATTCACCGTTTGTGGCCGATCTTCGCCAAGGGATGCATTTTCCCCCGGCAAATCAGGGTTTGCGGGCAGATGTTTCAAATGCCGGCGAAAAGACTAACGCGGCGTTCATGATCCTTACCTAGTCATTAGGGTCTGCTTAGGCAATTTTTAAAGCTGTGGCGGTAACGTGGCGGGGATTGGGTCTTTGAGTTTTTTGTAGAGAGTACGATGACCGATCTGGTTAGACCGAGAGTCAAATATGTTATCGGGCCTGACGGCAGCCCTCTTACGATTGCCGATCTGCCGCCGACCAATACACGTCGCTGGGTTATCCGGCGTAAGGCGGAAGTGGTTGCGGCCGTGCGCGGCGGGCTTTTGAGCCTGGACGAGGCATGCCAACGCTACAAGCTCACCACCGAGGAATTCCTGTCCTGGCAGGCGTCGATCGACGAATACGGCCTTGCCGGGCTGCGCACGACACGCATCCAGCAATACCGGCACTGACCATTGCGAATTTAGATGAAGGGCGCGGCTAACTCCGCGCCCTTCTGTTTTTCACGGTCACCGTTCCGCTCAGAGCGACAGCACAACCTTGCCGATCGGCTTGGTGGCAAGGAAGGCGTGAGCGGCCCCCGCCTGGTCCAGTGGGAAGCTCTTCGCCACATGGACGGTGATCTTGTTGGCATCGATCAACCGAGCCAGTTCCAGCAGGCCCTCCCTGTCGGGGAAGACCGACATACGCTCGACCCGAATATCGCGCGCACTGGCGTGCGCCCTTGTGTCGTCGCTGACATCGAGCAGTGACACCAGCACGCCGCCACGCTTGAGCACCTTCAGCGAGCGTTGGGCGTGGTCGCCCCCCATTGGATCCAGCACCAGATCGATGTCGCGAACCTGGTCGGTGAAATCGCCCTTGGTGTAGTCGATGACCTCGTCGGCGCCGAGGTTGCGGACGAAATCGAGCTTGCCCGGGCTGGCCGTGGCGACGACGTGGGCGCCGCGCGCCTTGGCGATCTGCACCGCCAGATGACCGACGCCGCCGGCTCCCGCATGCACCAATACGCGCTGCCCCGATTTCAGCCCGCCGTGGCGAACAAGCCCTTGCCAGGCGGTGAGGCCGGCCAGCGGCAAGGCGCCTGCCTCGAGGTGGCCCGCGCCCTTCGGCTTCAGTGTGATTTGATCGGCAGGTACGGCAACCAACTCGGCATAGGCGGCGGCCTGCTTGGGAAAGCGCGGCATCCCGAACACCTCGTCGCCGATCTTGAAGCCGGTGACGCCGGCGCCGAGTGCTTCGACAGTTCCCGAGATATCCCAACCCAGGATGAAGGGCGGCTCGCCGAGCAAGGGGTAGTAGCCGGCACGGACGGCGCCATCGACCGGATTGATGCCCGCGGCCTTGACACCGACCAGCACTTCGCCGGCCTCTGGCGTGGGATCGGGCTGATCGGCGATGACAAGGACGTCGGGTCCGCCGACGGAATTCTGGATAGCGGCACGCATTGAGATATCTCCTGCTCGGTTGATGCCACTATCATTTGGATAGTAATAGTCCCTTGTCCAGTATGTACCTTTCTGATACATACGCACCTCATGGATAGTGAAGATGATTGCGGTTTCGGCTATGACGCGTTCCGGCGAACGTGTCCTTCGCACACGGTGCTGGAGATGCTGGCCAGCAAATGGGTCTATCTGGTGGTTTGCGCGCTGCGCAAAGGCCGGCTGCGCAATGGCGAGCTTGCCCGGAAGCTTGACGGCATCACGCCGAAGATGCTGACCCAGACGCTGCGCGTGCTCGAGCGCGACGGATTGGTACGGCGCGAGATCTTTCCGGTCATTCCGCCGCGCGTCGAATATGAATTGACCGAGCTCGGTCAGAACCTGGCGGGACTGCTTACCCAGATCAGGTCATGGGCGGAGCAGCATGCGCCGGATATCAAGGATGCCCGTGCAAGGGCAATTGCCGAGAATGAAGGGGATTGGGCCGCGTAGGGCGGGTTTCATTCTTCTGGGCGTATTCCGCCGGGCCGCAAGCCGCGACAATGCGCCAGTCCGATGGCGAGCGTTGACGTCGCCAAGGGCAGGGTTTTAGCCGATCATGGCGCTGCGGCCACCGACTTCGGCTTCGCGGATCTTCGTGTCGCGCGATTCCAGCATTTCCGCTTTGGAAAGCTCCGCTTCAGCTTCGCCGAGTAATGATTCGGCGGCGCTTCGCTGCTGGGCGAGGTCGCTTTGGGAATTCCTGAGATTGTCGCGGCGCAGGCGAGCCGCCTTGGCGAAGGTCGGATAGGCGAAATGGTTGATGTCGGTGATGCCGGCCTTCTTTTCCTCGGCGGTAATCTGAAGCTCCAGCTCGACGGCCATGCGTTCGAACTCGGCGATCATCATGTCGAGCTGCAGCAGCTGCCGCCGCTTCTCATTCACCTGAAACTGTTTCAGCCGAACGAGGTTTTCACGTGACTTCATGATTCGGTACTCCCGGAAACGCACACCCGCACTTATCGTCCAAACCACCTGGAAACGCCCAGGCCGCACCCGTGTCCACCGGCTTTCCCCCAACTATGGGAAACAAAACCCTAAAGTTTTTTGCCGGCGGTAACCATTCGTTTACGGGCATTGTTAATCATACGGGTCAGGACTTAAGGCCGGGTAAAAATTCCGGCCACCGATGCGGAAGCGACGTCGATGAGTCCCTGGAGTCGCTTAGTCCAGGTTGTTAATGTGTTGCATTAGGAATTTGGTTCTGAGATTCGTTATTAGATTCAAGAGGGTGTAGAAAGAGGTTAAAAAATCTGGTACCGTCATGGACGGGAAATTAGGATTTGTTAACCATTCAATGGCAGCCTCTGCACAAGGCAACCACTGCTCCGGGTCCGGACGGGTCGTGAAATGGTCCGGCAGCAGAAAAGGGGAATAAAATGCGTGTTCTGCTGATAGAAGATGACAGTGCAACCGCACAAAGCATCGAACTGATGCTGAAATCGGAAAGTTTCAACGTCTACACGACCGATCTCGGTGAAGAGGGCGTCGATCTAGGCAAGCTCTACGACTACGATATCATTCTTCTCGACCTCAACCTGCCTGACATGTCAGGCTACGAGGTCTTGAGAACGCTTCGCCTTTCCAAGGTCAAAACACCTATTCTCATCCTCTCCGGCATGGCCGGCATCGAGGACAAGGTGCGCGGCCTCGGCTTCGGCGCAGACGACTACATGACCAAGCCATTCCACAAGGACGAGCTGGTTGCCCGCATTCATGCCATCGTGCGGCGTTCCAAGGGCCACGCCCAGTCGGTCATCACCACCGGCGACCTGGTGGTCAACCTCGATGCCAAGACAGTCGAAGTCGGCGGCCAGCGCGTGCACCTGACCGGCAAGGAATACCAGATGCTGGAGTTGCTCTCGCTACGCAAGGGCACCACGTTGACCAAGGAAATGTTCCTCAACCACCTCTATGGCGGCATGGACGAGCCTGAGCTGAAAATCATCGACGTCTTCATCTGCAAGCTGCGCAAAAAGCTCGACGCGGCATCGGGCGGTCAGAACTACATCGAAACGGTCTGGGGTCGCGGCTATGTGCTGCGCGAACCGGAAGACATTCGCGTCAGCGCCTGAGCGACGAATCGTTCGAATCTTTTCAATAAAAAACCCGGCTTCGGCCGGGTTTTTGCATGATGGGCTGGTAACGGTCTGCTTCTGGGCTTCCGAGCAGAAGACCGTCACGCACTTTTTCTGGAGTTGCTCAAGGATGCCGAATCAGGTGCGCTCTTCAAGGTGCGAAAGCGCTCGAGCAACTGCGGGCGGTTGAACGGCTTCAAGAGATAGCCCTGGGCGCCGGCTCGCTTGGCCCGCATGATCGAAGCAATATCGAGCTCGACCAGGGAAATCAGGATCTGCGGCCTTATCGGGCTCTCCATGGCGCGGACGCGACGGATGAGATCGACCGCCGGTACGTCGGGCAAGGCGCCATCGACGACGATGATGTCGGGCATGTCGGCGGCGCACATCTCCAGCGCGTCAAGTCCGCTGGCGGCCTCGATGACAATCATTTCGGAGCCGCCCAGGATGCGTTTTGCAACCTTCCTGATAACGCTTGAATCGTCGACGAACATGCAGCGTTTCATTTCCGGGTCCTCTTTGCCTTCTGGCAGTCCGGTAGCGTCGGGGGCATCCAGGACGCACCATAGGCCAATCTGGTAAAGAAGCCGAAAAGGCGTTAGGTAAAATTTTTATAAAGATGGGCAGGTGCCTACTTTTATTCACGAATGCTTTGGCGCCGCCTGAACGACCAGACGCATCTCAAGTCGATGAGCTGGAATTACAGCTTTAAATGAAAAAATACTTCGCTTTATCGGCTGCGCATCAGGCCGCCGAAAGCACGATTTCTTCCGGCGTCGCGTGGATCGATATCGTCATGCCGGCCTCGCGCGCCAGAAGCAGCGTGTAATAGGGCTGCACGGAATGCGCGTCGATCGGCTCCTCCGGCTTGTGGCCGGAATGCAGTTCGAGGAATTTCGGCGGCACCCGCAGCATCGGGCCAGCCGACGCAAGCGCGAAACGCGGTTCGGTCTCAAGGTTTTCCAGCGTCACGGAAAGCTTGCCGCCGCGCGGAATGGCGGCATTGGCGACGAGGATCAGGTTGAGCAGCAGCTTGACCTTGTTCTTGGGCAGCAACGCGCGGGGCCCGTTCCAGGTCAGTTCCGGCTTTTCGTTCTTGAGGAAGGCGATGGCGACCGCTTCGGCATCGCCGGTATCGATCAACATACCGGCCGAACCGGCGGCACCGAAGGCGATGCGGGCGAACTGAAGGCGGGCCGAAGCGTTGCGGGCGCTCTGACGGATCAGCTTCATGGCGTCCTCATCGGCGCCGCCTTCATCAAGCAATTCGAGCCCGTTGTTGATCGCGCCGACCGGCGAGATGATATCGTGGCAGACCCGGCTGCACAAAAGCGCTGCCAGATCGGGTGCGGAAAGGGTGAACAGATCGGCCATCGGCGAAAAATCCCTGCAAAATCTCACAACTCATGGCCGGGCGATCGATCGTCGCCTGCCACACGAATCACGCACTCTCTCCTCAGGCTTTCTGAATACACAGCGCCCGTGCGTGCAGCAACAAATCCAAATTGTGGTTGTGGCAAATGGCGTGTTCACGCAGGCTGCCGACCCCAATTGAGCGACCCCAAACAGCCTTCGAACCGCCATGTTCATGTGGGAGCTTAATGGTTGAAAAAGGATTACGGCATAATTTGCCCCTAACAGTTACCCTTAACGGCCGGCTAAAAGAGCCGTACGGGGTGCGAGGCGTCGGCGAAGGTGCTCCCTGACGGAGATTGGAAGCATGTTTTCCCGATACTACGACCGGAGCTTTCTCCGTGTCTTCTCAATGGCGGTCACGCTCCTGGGCGTTCTCGTCTTCTCGACTTCAGCCCTGCGGGCCCAGGAATACACCGCTCAGGAGATTGTCGATTCCGGTCACAAATTTTTTGGCGCCACATCGGGCGGACTCGCCACGGTGATCGAGAAGATTTTTGCCTCCTACGGCCTGCCCAACGGCTATCTGCTGGGCGAAGAGGGTTCTGGTGCGCTGATCGGTGGCCTGACCTATGGCGAAGGCACGCTCTACACCAAGAATGCCGGCGACCACAAAGTGTTCTGGCAAGGCCCGTCGCTCGGCTGGGATTTCGGCGGCGAGGGGTCGCGGGTGATGATGCTGGTCTACAATCTCGATGATGTGGGCAGCCTCTACAACCGCTATGGCGGCGTTGCCGGTTCAGCCTATGTGGTGGCGGGCGTCGGCTTCAACGTGCTGAAGAACAACAATGTTCTCCTGGTGCCGATCCGCACCGGCGTCGGTGCTCGGCTCGGCGTCAATCTCGGCTATCTGAAGCTTACCGAGCGGGCCACGTGGAATCCGTTCTAGGCTGAAGTCCTTGGCTGTCGTTGTCCAAAACCGGGACCGCTTTTGGGTCGACATGCATTAAACTCGTACCGTTGCGGCAAACCCTTGCCGCAACGCTGGATTTCCGCCATGTCAACGTGGCACAGTCAAAGCGATCTATGCGCTTTTGATGCTTGCCGGCCACAACGGGTAGTCACTTGGTCCAGTCGGTCCTGTTCTTCGTCCTCGGCTTTCTCTGCGCTGGCTTTCTGGCGCTCATGGTGGCTCCGGCCATATGGCGTCGTGCGGTCGCGCTTACACGCAAACGCATCGAATCCTCGATCCCTCTGACGCAGACCGAGATCCAGGCGGACAAGGATCGCATCCGCGCCGAATACGCCATGACGACGCGCCGCCTGGAAATCAGCGTCAAGGCGTTGCGTGAGAAGGCGGCCGAACAACTGGTCGAGATCAATCGCGGTCGCGAGGCCATGAAGGGCCTGGCGGTCGAGCGGACTGACAAGAACCAGGTGCTGACCGAGCTGGGCGCGAAGAACGAAGCGCTGCGTCAGCGAGAGGGCGAGTTGCAGCAGCTTTCGGAGCGTCTGAAGGAAACCGAACGCAAGCTGGAAAAGCGCGCCCTTGAGCTGGAAAAGCTGGAGCGCATGTATGACGACGCCAGTTTTTCCTCGAGCAGCCGGCAGATCGAGCTCGTGGCGCGAGAGTCCGAAATGCAGAAACTCGCCAGTGACATTGCGATGCTGCGCGGCCAGCGCAAGGAAGCCGACAGGCGCGGCCAGGAAATCGCGGCCGAAAGCAAGGCCGCGCGGGACGCCCTGAAAGCCGAGAAGAAAAAGACCGCCGAGCTCGACAAGAAGGTCGAACGGCTGCTGGCCACACTTGCCGATCGAGAAGACAAACTCGACCGCCGCGAAAAGGAACTGGCACGCATGCGCGAAAGATCGAAATCCGAGGACAGCGCGCCAGCCTTGCGGCTGGTCGGCAAGGGCGGCGATGTCGCGAGGAGCGATGATTTCGACAAGGCAATCGCCAAGCTCGATAGCGACCGTGAGCAGCTCGAGGCGAGGCTGACGGCGCTGGCGCGCGAGAACAAACGGCTGAAGGCGGATCTCACCGCACTGGCCGCCTCCAAGGCCGCTGACAGCAGCTCCGCCTTGCGCGAGCAGATGAACGAGCTGGCGGCGGAGGTCGTCCATCTGACGGCCAAGCTCGAGGGGCCTGGTTCGCCGATCGCCATGGCATTGGCGGTACCGTCGGACGCACGCTCCGGCAACGGTGACCGCAGTCTTGCCGACCGCGTGCGCGCGCTGCAGAAGGCTGACGCGACAAGCTGAGATCAGGTCTCCTTAGAGCATTTCACCGTTTCACGGAAACGGCGAAATGCCCTAACTCTTTGCTTTGAGGCAATTCTGGACGGAAAACCGCTTCACACTTTTCCTAGAATTGCTCTAGCCGAAAAATGATGCAGCGCGATGGCTGAAGCCGCGGCGACATTCAGGCTGTCGAAGCCTTCCGCCATGGTGATCCGCACGTCGTGCAGGCTTGCGAGCAGGTCGTCCGGCAAGCCTTCGCCCTCGGTGCCGAGATAGAGCGCCAGGCGCTCGCTGCGCTGCGCATCGCGGATGTCGGTCTCCCCGCGGGGCGAGAGCGCGAATTGTTCGAAGCCACGTCGGGCGAGCATCGTTGTGAAGCCGGCGGTGTCGGTGAACGATGCGAACGGGATCTTGAGCGCGGCGCCGACCGAAACGCGGATCGCCTTGCGATAGAGCGGGTCGCAGCACGTCGCATCCAGCAAAACCGCGTCAGCGCCAAAGGCGGCGGCGTTGCGGAAGATCGAGCCCACATTGTCATGATTGGCGATGCCGACGAGCACCACGACCAGCGCACGAGGCGGCAAGCCATCGAGCAGGGCTTCGGCCGGCTGCGGCGCTCCCTTGCGGCCCATGGCCAGGATGCCGCGATGCATGTGAAATCCGGCGATTGCGTCCATCACCGCGCTGGTTGCCACATAGACCGGGAGATCGGCGGGCGCCTTGCTCAGGATCTTGTCGAGACCCGCCAGCCGGTTTTCCAGGACGAGGACCGATTCGGCGGCAAAGCGTCCAGTTGTGAGCAGCAGGTCGAGCACCACCTTGCCTTCGGCGACGAAGCGGCCTTGCCGGCCGGCGAGGTCACGCTCGCGAATGTCGAGATAGGCAGCGACGCGCGGATCTTGCGGGTCGTCGATGCGAATGGGATCCATGCATTCCTCGCGACCGTCGCATCGGCCCGAAAATCCGGACCGCTTCCCGGCGCTCACCTTGTTTGGAAAGCACGATGCGACAATTCGGGACAATCAGCCAGCTTTGTGCGCCCCAAATCGGCGCATGCCGCTCTGAATCACCGGCGAGATCGGCGGCTGTGTGGTCAGGTTCCAGCACGGCGCAAGCGGTGCGCCATCTGGGACAGGTCATCCTTGCCGCTGCCGAAAATGCCGTCCAACATGACAAGCAGTTCTCGCACGGCGTCGGATTTGCAGGAGTAGTAAATCATCTGCCGGTCGCGGCGGGTGTCGACAAGGTCGAGCGCCCGCAACTTGGCGAGATGCTGGGACAGGGCGGATTGGCTGAGCATCACCTTCTCGGCTATGGCTCCCACCGACATTTCACCTTCGGCGAGGTAGCTCATGATCAACAGTCGCTTCTCATTGCCCATCAGCATGAGAAACTCTGCCGCCGATTCGGCGTTCACGATTAGCTTTGTCGAGACCATCGATCCCCCATGCTTCCTGTTCATCCCGACGCCATGGGGGCAATGGCGTCTGATTCCATAAATTCACTTATCGATCGGCGCTGGCGATTCAGCGTCACTAAAAGGTAGAGCATTTCACCTAAATCTCAAGTGTTGCTTTTGATCCAGCATAATTAAGTCTCAGTCCCGGCGTCGACAATGGCTCGGCCCGCCCTCGCCATATCGACCAGAACGTGCCGCAATTCACCTGCTGCGCCCA
>NZ_RZPB01000008.1:0-27950 GCF_003998535.1 Mesorhizobium sp. M7A.F.Ca.AU.002.02.1.1
GCGCTGAACATGGTGATCATCGCTTCGATGATCGGTGCCGGCGGCCTCGGCTACGACGTGCTCCTGGCGCTACGCGCGCTGAAGGTCGGCGAGGCGATGGAAGCCGGCCTTGCCATTGTGGCACTCGCCATCGCACTCGACCGGCTGAGCCAGGCCATCGCGCACAGCCAAGCAAAGGGCCATGTCCATCAGGAGGTAAGCCCGAGCCTCTGGCGGCGCTACCCCAACCTGACGCTGGCCATCGCCATCCTTGTCGTGACAACACTGTCCGGTCTGTTCGTGCCGGCCTTGGCAGTGGTGCCGAAAGCGATCACTTTCACCACGGCGCCGCTGTGGAAGGCGGCGGTGAACTGGGTGACCATCAATTTCTTCGACACGATCGAAGCGTTTCGCGTGGCGCTCATCCTCAATCTGCTGAACCCGCTGCGCGCCTTTTGCGAGGGCTTTCCGTGGCTCGGCGCCGTCTTCCTGCTCGGCCTTGCCGGCTATCAACTCTCCGGCCTGCGTCTCGCCGTCCTCGTCGCCGCGCTGACCGCCTTCTGCGCCATCACCGGCCTGTGGGAAAAGACCATGGCGACGGTCTATCTCTGCGGTATTTCGGCCTTCATCGCCTGCCTGATCGGCATCCCGATCGGGCTGATGGCTTCGCGCAGCGACCGGTTCGAGAAGATCGTCACGCCGGTCATCGATACGCTGCAGGTGCTGCCATCCTTCTGCTTCATCATCCCGGTGGTGATGCTGTTTCGGGTCGGCGACGTCACCGCGATGATCGCGACGATCGCCTTCGCCGTGGTGCCGGCGATCCGCTACACCAATCACGGCATCAGGCAGGTGCCGCCGGCGCTGATCGAGGCGGCCAAGGTGTCGGGCTGCACGCCGCGCCAGACCTTCTTTCGCGTGCAACTGCCGCTGGCGCTGCCGGAAATCATGCTGGGCGTCAACCAGACGATCCTGATGGCGCTGGCAATGATCATCATCTGCGCCATGGTCGGCACCCGCGATCTCGGCCAGGAAGTGTTCATCGCGCTGTCCAAGGCCGATTCCGGCCGCGGCATCGTCGCCGGTCTCGCCATCGCCTTCATCGGCATCGTCGCCGACCGGCTGTTCAACGCCTGGACGGCGAAGGCGCGCGCAAGGCTGGGTTAGGATTAGCCGCCCCGATACAGGAGAGAATGATGACTGGCCGGATCGCTCACTGCACCTGCGGCCAATTGCAGATCCGCTGCCCGCAAGAGCCGGCCAAGGTCTCGCTTTGCCATTGCCTGGACTGTCAGCGGCGGACCGGCACTCCGTTCGGGATCGCCGCTTTCTTCGATGCCGCCGAGACCGAGATCAGCGGCTCATTCCAGACATTCCAACGCGATTCCGACAGCGGCTTTCCCGTCACCTTTCATTTCTGCGGAACGTGCGGCTCAACGGTCTTCTGGTATCCGTCACGAAAACCGGCGGCGGTAGCCGTCGCAGTCGGCTGCTTCGGAGACCCGGCATTTCCGGCGCCGACGCAGTCTGTCTATGGCGAGAGTCGCCACGGTTGGGTCGAGGCGCCGGCCTGACGGCGCCCACTCGTTATTCCGCCGCAACGCCCTTCACCTCAAGATAGCTCTCCATCGAATCATCGAGCGCCTGCAGCCACGGCGTATGATGCAGCGGCGCCATGGTGCCGGTCATCAGCGAGCGGTAGGCGTGGTCGCGGAAGCTCATAATGTCTTCGCCCTTGTGGTGTTCCCATTCCATGAAGGTCTGGTTGACCGCCTCGACGTCGAAACCGGGATAATCGGTCTGGTCCATCAATTCCTTGGTGTAGTCGCCCTGGAACCAGATCATCTGCTCGGCGTCTTCCAGCGTTTCCTCACGCGCGCGCCACTTCGCGCCGTGAGCGGCCATCGCCTCGGCCGAGGGCAGCTTGATGCGGCCCATGATGACGTCGCGGGCAAACCAGGCCTGCGCGTCGAACATATTGAAGGTGTAGAACTGATCCTGCATGCCGATATAGGAAAGCTGTGGGTTCTTCTCCCAGACGACGCCTTCATAGAGATCGAGCGGCCACATGCGGTTGGCTGTCTTGAGCTTCAGATCGTCGGTCAGGAAGGGGAAGGAATGCAGGTACCCGGTGCACAGGATGATGGCGTCGACATCCTTGGTCGTGCCATCCTTGAAATGCGCGGTTTTGCCGACGACCTTCTGCAGCAGCGGCACCTCTTTCCAATTCTCCGGCCATTTGAAACCCATCGGCTTCGAGCGGTAGCTGGAGGTGATGGATTTGGCGCCGTATTTGTAGCATTGCGAGCCGATGTCCTCGGCCGAATAGGAGCGGCCGATGATCAGGATATCCTTGCCCTTGAACTCCATCGCGTCGCGGAAATCATGGCTGTGCAGGATGCGGCCATTGAAGGTGGAGAAACCCTCGAAATAGGGCACGTTGGGTACCGAGAAATGCCCGGAGGCGACGACGACATTGTCGAACTCTTCCGAGTAGGTGACGTCGTTGGTGCGGTCATGCGCGGTGACGGTGAATTTCTTCGTCTCGTCCGAAAACGTCACCATGCGCACCGGGCTGTTGAAGCGCACCCATTTGCGCAAGCCTGATTTCTCGACGCGCCCCTTGATGTAGTCCCACAGCACGGCGCGCGGCGGATAGGAGCCGATCGGCCGGCCGAAGTGCTCCTCGAAAGTATAGTCGGCGAATTCCAGGCATTCCTTTGGTCCGTTCGACCAGAGATAGCGATACATGGAACCGTGCACCGGATCGCCATGCTCGTCGAGACCGGTGCGCCAGGTGTAGTTCCACAGGCCGCCCCAGTCCGACTGCTTTTCGAAGCAGACGATCTCGGGAATGTCGGCGCCCTTGTCGGCCGCCGATTTGAAGGCCCTGAGCTGTGCCAGGCCGGATGGGCCGGCTCCGATGACGGCAACGCGACTTTTCATGGCAGGCCTCCCGATCTGGTTTCGACTTTTGCCTTGACGCAACTCCCAAGGGGAAAGCGCTATGCGCTTTTTCCGGAATTGCTCTTACGAAACAAATTTCACTCACAGGGACAGTAATTGGCCCTTTCGTGCTGTCAACAGCCCGGTGCGGAAACAACGTTCCGCCGATGTGGATTTCCCGCAAAAAACCGGACGCGGCCAAACGCCGGATCGTGCGCATGTGCTTTCAGGCGACTTGCCGTCGCAGTTGCGCTGCTGTATCGGCACCTGACATGTTCACCTAGAGTGAAATAAATCCGCAGGAGTGCCGGGGGCGACATGGCGAAGAAGGTTTCCGATTCCAAGGCTGGTCCAGCCGGTGCAAAGGCCAAGCCGCAGCCAAAGGTCTCGGCCGACGGGAAAACCATCCGCGCGCCGCTGACGCAGAACCCGCATGCCATTCGCGACACGCGCGAAAAGGTGCTGGAGGTGGCGATCGGCCGCGAGGTGCGCGCCTTCCGCAAGAAGCTCGGCATCACCGTCGCCGATCTGGCGGTCGCCACCGACATTTCGCTGGGCATGCTGTCGAAGATCGAGAATGGCATCACCTCCCCGTCACTGACCACCTTGCAGGCGCTGTCGCGGGCGCTCGGCGTCCCGGTGACAGCCTTCTTCCGCCGCTTCGAGGAAGAGCGCAGCGCCGTTTTCGTCAAGGCCGGCCAAGGCCTCGATGTCGAGCGCCGCGGCACGCGCGCCGGTCACCAGTACAATCTGCTCGGCCATATCGGCTCCAACACCAGCGGCGTCGTCGTCGAGCCCTATTTGATCACGCTGACCGAGGATTCCGACGTGTTTCCGACCTTCCAGCATGAGGGCATGGAATTCCTCTATATGCTCGAGGGCGAGGTCGTTTACCGGCACGGCAGCAATCTCTACCCGATGAAGCCCGGCGACAGCCTGTTCTTCGACGCCGACGCGCCGCACGGGCCGGAACAGCTGACGAAACTGCCGATGCGGTATTTGTCGATTATCTGCTATCCGCAGAGCGCGGGTTGAGCGGGACTCGATCTCCCCCCACGAGGGGGAGATCGGCAGCTTCGCGGGCGTCGCTCAATCCGGCCCGAACCCAGGGCTCGTCGGGCTGCCGTCGTCGAGCTTCGACAGCCACTCGACCAACGTTGACCTATATCGGGTCAGGCCCTTGTAGTTGCCGAGTTCGTCGGGCAGGTCGCGGATGACACGGTGCAGGCGCCGGGCCCATTTTGGTTGCGTCACCAGCTCATCCATCTTGATCAGATAGCAGCGGATCGGAAAGACGATGCCGTTCGAGCGCGGCAGGCGCCAAAAACTCTGCAGCTCGACGCGCAGATGCACTTTGTCGCCGACATTCTCCGGCGTCACCGTAGCCCGGTCCGGACCCCATTTGTGATAGTTTTCGGGGCTGGTGTCGAGGCGCGGATTGATGGTCATCGTCCAGTTCAGGCGCCTGGCCGGCTTGCCTTGCTGGATGTTGGTGAGGAATTTCAGCGCCCTGACAAAAATCCCCTTCTCATGCGCCAGCGGCACCGGCGCGTGCCATTCGAAAAAGTTCATGCCGATGTCGAAATCGAGCGACCAGTCGGCTTGGGTGGTGACCATGCCGGCATCCATCCACAGATTGCCGTCGCGCTGGTCGAGGATGCAGAAGTCGCCCTGGCTCTGGCGGGTGATGTACTCCATCGGGCCGTAAGGCAGCGTCGAGGTGTCGCCGAAGGTGAAGGTGTCGTCGATGCCGAGCGGCCGGTTGATCCAGCGCCAGCGGTCGCCGTCGCGGGTCAGTGTGAAATGTTCGGGATAGCCCAGCGCCTGCTGCTCCATCAGCAGTTCCAGCAGGTCCCAGCCGGCCAGCGTCATGTGCGGCAGCGACTGGCAGCGCAGCGGGTCCTCGGCCAGCACCAGCGCCCGGTCCTGCATCTCGGCGACATAGTGCTCGTCGACGTCGATCAGGTTTTCCAGCACGCTGCCTTTCGGCCCGACGACATGCGGCTCGATGTTGACCGCATACATGTAGGCGTCTTCGTGGAAAGGGAACGGGAAGCGCCTGATGTGCTCAGGGCTGTTCCTGAAGGTGAAGTCGTCGCGGAACGTTTCCTTGCGAAAGGTGATGCCCATGATTTCCTCCTAGCGCTCCAGGACCAGCGACCGGCCCTCGAAGCGCGACACGCACGGCATGATCTTCTTGCCCGAACGGTGCTCTTCCTCGCTCAGCCAGTGGTCGTTGTGGATGAACTTGCCGTCGCAAGAGATGACGTTGGTTTCGCACTGGCCGCAGACGCCGCCGCGGCAGAGATAGGGCGGATCGACGCCGGCCGCTTCGATCGCTTCCAGCAGGCTCTGCTGCTCATCGACGCGGATCGTCTTGCCGCTGACGGCAAGCGTCACGTCGAAAGGCAGGCCAGGCTGGGGGGCCGCGAAATGCTCGAAATGCACGGTTTCCGATGGCCAACCGAGGCTTGCCGCGCGATCACGCACCCAGTTGATCATGCCGGCCGGGCCGCAGACATAGAGATGCGTGCCGAGCGGCTGCGTCGACAGCAGCCGGTCGAGTTCGATGCGCTCGTCAAGGTCGTCATGATAGAGCCTGACCCGTCGGTCGTAGCGCTCGCGCAGCACATCGGCATAGGTGCCGAGCGATGCGGTGCGGCAGGTGTAGTGCAGTTCGAAATTGCCGCCTTCCGCCGCAAGCTGAGCGGTCTGCGCCATGAACGGCGTGATGCCGATGCCGCCGGCCAGCATCAGATGTTTTTTGGCGCGCAGGTCGAGCGAGAACAGATTGACGGGATAGCTGACCACCATCTCCATGCCGGGCTTGACGTTCCGGTGCATGAACAGCGAGCCGCCGCGGCCGACATCGTCGCGGCGCACCGAGATCGTGTATTCGCGCGTGTCGAGCGGCGAGCCCATCAGCGAATAGGGGTTGAGCCTGGTGCGTTCGCCGTCGCGCATCTCGACCACGACATGGGCGCCGCCGGAAAAGGTCGGCAGCAACTCGCCGTCGCGCCGGCGGAAATGGAAGCGGGTGACGAGGTCGTTGACCGGGACGACGTCGCTGACCACGACATCGAGTTTTGTTGTTCCGGCGCTCATCGGAAAACCTCCTCCATCGGAGGAATCTCGCTGCGATCCTCGGCGTTGATGCAGACGCCCTGGAACGCCGCGATGCGCCTGGAATAATGATCGCGCACCAGAAGCAGCAGGCCGCAATGCGCGCAGGTCGCCGGCTGCGTCGTCACATTCTCGGTGATGCCCTTGCAGTGGACGCATTGCATGCGCCGCGCCAGCGAACCGCGGTGCTCGGTCTGGATCGAAGTGTGGTCGATGCCGGCTTCAAGCGCCACCTGCATCGCCTGGCCGATCAGGCCCTCAGTGCCGGCGAGATAGAGGCGCAGGCCCATATGCGCATTTGCCAGTGTCTGCCTAAGCCGTGGCAGCAGGCTGGCGAAGGATGGCGACAGATGAAACTGCACCGGTCTCAGCGCTTCGAGGGCTGCGGTGTGTTTGCCGTCAGGCCCGGGAATGAAGACGATGTCGGCGTCGTCGAAAAACCCGGGCGGCGCCCTCCCGGCCATCTCCGCTATCGCCAGCGCCCCTTCCGCATCCGCGATAAAAAGATGATGCTTGCCGGGCTGCGGAGACAAGGTTCCGTAAACAGGCCGGCTGATGATGCTTTTGGCTGCCATTTAAGTCTTCGTGCCTTCGAGCGCTTCACCGTTTCATAGAAACGGCGGACCGCTCTATCTCTTTGCTTTGACGCAATTCCGGACGGAAAACCGTTTCACACTTTTCCTGGAATTGCTCGAACCCCTCGCCGTCGACTATGCCTCAACCTTTCGCCGTGCGCTTGGTCTTCTTGGGATCGTCGAATGGCAATGGCTGGGCGGTGGCCTTGATGGCGCCGCTCCTGTTGCGGATTTCGAGCTTGGTGTCCTTGACCGCGCAGTCGACGTCGAGGCGGGCGATGCCCATCGATTTCTCGACCAGCGGCGAATACATGGCGCAGGTCACCACGCCCACCTTCTTGCCGTCGCGATAGACCAGCGCACCCTCATCGGCCGGCTCCTTGCCGTCGAGCAGAACGCCGTAGATCTTGAAGCGCTCCTTACCCTTGAGGCGATAATGCTCCTCGGCGCCGCGAAAGCCGGTCTTTCCGGGGCTGACGGTGAAGTCGAGGCCGAGTTCCCACAGCGTGTCGCCGGGTCCTTCGTTCTCGAACGGGTATTTCTGCGAATTGTCGTAGGGGTAGAACAGCAAGTAGCTTTCCACCCGCAGCATGTCGAGGGTGGTGAAGCGGCACGGAATGATGCCGGCGCTCTTGCCCTCGTCGAGAATCCTGTCCCAGATCGTGCCGGCATCCTGGCCGCGGCAGAAGATCTCGTAGCCGCGCTCGCCGGTGTAGCCGGTGCGCGAGATCATGACGGGCAAACCGAACAGTTGCGTCTGCATATGATGGAAATAGTTGAGGTCGCGAATGCCCGGCACGTGCTTGGCCAGATAGTCGACGGCGGTTGGCCCCTGCAGCGAAAGATCGTGCAGATTGTCGTCGAAGCGCAGCGACACGTCGCGGCCCATAGCCGCCCGCTGCAATTCTTCATGGCCGGTGCCCGAACCATGCACGACCATCCAGGCATTGGGGCCGGTGCGGTAGAGGATGCAATCGTCGGTGAATTTTCCCGCCTCGTTCAGCATGCAGGCATAGGCCGACTTGCCGGGATAGATCTTTTCGACGTCGCGCGTCGTCGCCAGGTCGATCAGGTGTGAAGCATGCGGCCCGGTGATGTGCACCTTCTTGAGGCCGGAGACATCCATCAGGCCAGCCTTGGTGCGGATGGCGATGTACTCCTCGTCGGCATCCTTGTCGTAGGTCCAGGCGGTTCCCATGCCGCTCCAGTCTTCGAGCTTCGAACCGAGCGCTCGGTGGCGATCCGCCAGGGTCGAAAATCTCCAGGATGCCGTCATCCGCTCGTCCTCCGTTTCGATAATGCTCTGCTGTTCCCTGCCCCCTGCGCAGTGGCGGGAGCTTTGACCGAATATTGATCGCAAACGCCAGGACGCCGCAATACCCATAAGCAATTAATTTCATTGTCAGGCAAAATCCACCGCGCAAAGCAAACAGTTAACCTCACGTAAATCGCGCTTGACAATTGCGGGATTCGGACTGAATTTATGAAAAAAATTTCACTCTCTTGAAAGAGGGCAGCGGCCGGCCAATTCGGGGCCTGGCGTTGGAAAAAGGGGAAAACCGATGTCAGACATGCAACAGCGCATCGAAGCGCTGTACCGCTCCGACGTGCGCGGATCTGCGCTCCTGATCGTCTGCCTGTGGGCGACGATCCTCTTCGTCCTGCTCATGACATGGCCCTACATCCCGCACAGCGGCATCAAGGCCGTGGTCGCGATCGCCGCCGCCGCCGTGCTGATCTTCAACACGGCCGCCATCCTGGCGATGGTCAAGCACTACAAGGAAGACAAGGAATTCATCTACGGGCTCGACATCAAGAACGCCGACGCATTCCGCAACCGCAAGTCCTGAGGGGTAGAAGAAATGTCCCGCTACACGCCGCCGGAGCAGAGCAAGGCCGGGCAGGTTTTCGACATCGCCGTCGTCGTCGTCGCCATTTTCGTGGCGCTGTGGCTGCCGCTGAAACTGGGCCTCGCCGGTGCGGCGAAATCCATCGACGCGCTCGACGCCAAGACGTGGGAAGCGCTCGGCCAGAACCCGACCATGGCCTCGATCTGGGAAAAGCTCGGCTACACGCCCGAGACCGCGCACGACATCATCCAGAACCGCTTCCATTATGTCATCGACTGGCCGACGCTGATCATAATGGCTGCGGTGCTGATAGGCTATTTCGTCTTCCTGTTTCGCGCATCCGACCGCGAATATCGCGACGTCATCAACGAAAAATTCGACGACAAGTAAGAGTTCTGAGGACGATTTAATTCGGGGACACGATCATGTGGGTGGCACTCTCTTACGCATGCTGGGGCATCTCGATCGTGCTCGCTTTGTGGATGCTTTACGACTGGTTCAAGGTCGACACGACCTTCTCCGAAGAGGTGCTGACCTCGTCGCGCGAAGGCGAACTGGAAGCCACTTCCGAAAAACACCGGATCTGAGTGAGGATTGAACAATGACGATCGCACTTGAACCGGCTGCCCCGGCTGTCCAAGGGGACAGAGTTTCACTCCTGCGCGTGCTCGGACCGGCCCATGTCTGGGCGCTCGGCGTCGGCATCGTCCTGGTCGGCGAATTCACCGGCTGGAATTTCTCGGCGGACAAGGGTGGCGCGCTGGCCGCGCTCATCGTCTGCTGGGTCGTCGGATTGCTCTACACCTCGGTCGCGATGATCGATTCCGAGGTGACATCGACCGTGGCCGCCGCTGGCGGCCAGTATGCGCAGGCAAAGCACATCGTCGGACCGCTGATGGCGTTCAACGTCGCGCTGTTCCTGGTCTTTGCCTACACGATGCTCGAAGTGTCCGACGCCATCCTGCTCGGCGACACCATCGTCGCCAAGGCCGGCGTCGAAGGGCTCACCCACAATTCCTTCATCGCCGCGACCATCGTCGTGCTGGCGTGGCTGAACTATCGCGGCGTGCTGATGACGCTCAACGTCAACTTCGTCATCACCGCGATCGCCTATATCTCGATCGTCATCCTGTTCTTTTCGGTCAGCCCGTGGACGCAAGGCGCGGTGCTGAAGCTGAACGAACTGGTCACCCCAGGCAATGCGCTTCCCTATGGCTGGATCGGCGTCATCGCCGCCTTCCAGTTCGGCATATGGTACTATCTCGGCATCGAAGGCACCACACAGGCCGCCGAGGAAGTGCGCTCCCCGGCCCGCTCGCTGCCTTACGGCACCATGGCCGGCATGATCACGCTTTTGATCGCGGCGGCCATGACCTGGTATGTCTGCGCCTCCCTGATGCCCTGGGAATATCTCGGCATCACCTACTATCCACTGTGGGACGCCGGCAAGCTGACCGGCAGCCCGCTGCTCGAGAACCTGTTGTTCGTCGCCACGCTGCTCGCCGCGCTGGCGTCGGCCAATGGCTGCATCAACGATGCGGCGCGCGCCTGGTTCTCGCTCGGCCGCGACCGCTATCTGCCGACATGGTTCTCGGCCGTGCATCCGAAATATCGCACGCCCTATCGCTCGATCCTGTTCCTGCTGCCGATCGCGCTGGCCTTCGCCTTCATCGCCGACCTCAACCAGGCGATCACCTTTTCGATCCTGTCGGGGGTGCTGCAATACACGTTCATGAGCATCAACATCATCATGTTCCGCAAGAAATGGCCGCTGGGCTCGATCCGCCGAGGCTACACCCACCCCTTCCATCCGATCCCGGCCATGGTGCTGTTCTGCCTGTGCGTGGTGACCTTCTTCGCCATCTTCCTCGGCTTCGGCTCGCAGCTGATCGCCATGGTCGCCTTCTACTTCCTGATCTCGCTGTGGTTCCACTTCTACCGTTACAAATTCGTGCGGCGCGGCGACCAGTTCACCATGCCGTGGCCAAAGCCGCAGGGTTATTGATGGGAGTAGGCCCGTCCGGATCCCGGGCGGGCCTGGCATGAGAAAATGTCCGATCTGACATCAGCACTGCTGGCCGGGGCCATTGTCCTGGTTGTCGTTCTCCACCTTGCCTGGCAAGCGCGTGCCAGCCGCAGCAGGGCATCGATGGCGCTCGCCGTCGAGCAGGACCGCATCCGCACAATCATCGCCGATGCTGCCAATGTTTCGGATGGCACCGCCGGCGTCATCACCTGGGAAGGATCCTGGAACAGCAAACGTGTCCAGGTGCGCACCATCGTCGATACGCTGGCGACGCGCAAACTGCCGGCGCGCTGGCTCAGTGTTTCGATCACCGAAGAGGTCGCGGTACCAGCCACCTTCGACATGATGATGCGGCCGGGCTCGCCGACGACCTTCTCCAATTTCGATCATCTCGAGCATACGCTGCCCAAGGCTCCGGGATTTCCCGCCGAGTCGGTGCTGCGCACCGACCGCAGGGCGGCGCGCTTTCCGCAAGGCCTGATCGCCAGCCATATCGAGATCTTTTCCGAAGGGCGCGCCAAGGAACTGCTGATCACGCCCAAGGGTATACGCATCGTCTGGCTTCTGGCCGAAGCCGAGCGGGCGCGCTATGGCGTTTTCCGGCAGGCCGAATTCGGCGACGCCGCACTCGATCCCGCGCTGATCGAAAGGCTGCTGATGTCGGTGTCGGCGCTTCGCGACGCGATCAACAAAAGCGAACGGCAGGCCGCATGACCAGTTCCGCCACTGCACCCGCCAATCCCTATCTGGTTCTCGGCGCCGCAATCGTGCTGCCGGGAAGCGGGCACGTCATTCTGGGCGTGCCGGTGCGCGGCCTTCAATTCCTTTTCTTCATGGTGATCCTGGCATGGGTGACGGCCAAGATCGCGCCGCCCGATGCCAGCTTCGTCGGCCGTCACGCCGGCGGCTTCCTGATCTATGCTTTGTCGATCCTGGACGCCTACAAGCTCGCCCGCATCCGCACCGCCAAATGGGTTCACAACGCCCGGCAAGGCAACGATAGTGGGCAGAGCGGCATTGAGACGCATAGGTAATTAGAGGAATATTTTTTTCATACGATTGAATTTGCGGACCTCATTCGATACATCATTTTCAGAGTTGCAAACGATCTCTTAGCTACAAAACGTCGGGAGGCTGACATGTGTGGAATTGTCGGACTGTTTTTGAAGGACAAGTCGCTGGAACCCCAGCTTGGCGCGATGCTGTCGCAGATGCTGATCTCGCTCAGCGATCGCGGTCCCGATAGCGCCGGCATCGCCATCTATGGCGCGCCGTCCAAGAATGAGGCCAAGATCACCATCCAGTCGGCCAAGCCCGACCGCGATTTCCGCGGCCTCGAGGCGGAGCTCGCCAAGGCCATCGGCACGCCGGTGACGATCGCGGTGAAATCCACCCATGCAGTCGTCAGGACCACCCCCGCGAAGATCGATGAAGCGCGCGAAACCATCCAGGCGCTGCGCCCCGACATCCGCATCATGGGCGCCGGCGACGTGGTCGAGATCTACAAGGAAGTCGGCCTGCCCGAGGCAGTCGTCGATCGCTTCGATGTCCGCAAGATGACCGGCACACATGGCATCGGCCATACCCGCATGGCGACGGAATCGGCGGTGACGACGATGGGCGCGCATCCGTTCTCGACCGGCGCCGACCAGTGCCTGGTGCACAATGGCTCGCTGTCGAACCACAACAATGTCCGCCGCGAACTGATCCGCGAAGGCATGACCTTCGAAACCGAGAACGACACCGAAGTCGCTGCCGCCTATCTCTCGTCACAGATGGCGCATGGCAAGAATCTCGGCGAGGCGCTGGAAGGCACGCTCTCCGACCTCGACGGCTTCTTCACCTTCGTCGTCGGCACCAAGAACGGCTTTGGCGTGGTGCGCGATCCGATTGCCTGCAAGCCAGCCGTGATGGCCGAAACCGACCAATATGTCGCCTTCGGCTCGGAATATCGCGCGCTGACCAAACTGCCCGGCATAGACAATGCGAGGGTCTGGGAACCCGAGCCCGCAACCGTCTATTTCTGGGAGCATTGAGTTCATGCCGGCAACCACGCTTTCAAAAACCGCGGCACACGACCCTCGGGTCTTCGATCTCGACCAGTTGTCGCTGCGCGAACTCAACCAGGCGCTGCACAATCTGGCTCCCGGCTCGAACGAAACGGCATGGGAAGTGCTGAACCCGAAAGGCAGCCATTCGGTGGCCGTTGGCGTCGACCAGCCTGTTGCCATCGATGTGCGCGGCAGCGTCGGCTATTACTGCGGCGGCATGAATTCCGGCAGCACCATTACCGTGCATGGCTCGGCAGGGCCTGGAGTCGGCGAGAACATGATGTCGGGCTCGATCACCATCAAAGGCGACGCCAGCCAGTATGCCGGCGCCACCGGCAAGGGCGGCCTGCTGGTCATCGAAGGCAACGCCTCGTCGCGCTGCGGCATTTCGATGAAGGGCATCGATATCGTCGTGCATGGAAATATCGGCCATATGTCGGCCTTCATGGCGCAGTCAGGCAATCTGGTGGTGTTGGGCGATGCCGGCGATGCGCTCGGCGATTCCATCTACGAGGCGCGGCTCTTCGTGCGCGGCAAGGTCGACAGCCTCGGCGCCGACTGCATCGCCAAGGAAATGCGGACCGAGCATCTGGAATTGCTGCAGGGCCTGCTCGACCGCGCCGGCGTCACCGGCGTCAAGCCGTCGGAGTTCAAGCGCTACGGCTCGGCGCGTACCCTCTATAATTTCAATATCGACAACGCCGACGCGTATTGAGGCAGCATGACCTACAGGAACCCGCCGACGACGCCGCGCAAATCCGCGACCTTCGACGACTACACGCTTTCCGAGATCCGCCGTGCCGCGGCGACCGGCATCTATGACATCCGTGGCGCCGGCGCCAAGCGCAAGCTGCCGCATTTCGACGACCTACTGTTCCTCGGCGCCTCGATCTCGCGTTACCCGCTCGAAGGCTATCGCGAGCGCTGCGACACATCGGTCGTGCTCGGCTCTCGCCATGCCAAGAAGCCGATCGAGTTGAAGATTCCGATCACCATTGCCGGCATGAGCTTCGGCTCGCTGTCGGGTCCGGCCAAGGAAGCGCTCGGACGCGGCGCTACCCTGTCGGGCACCTCGACCACGACGGGCGACGGCGGCATGACCGAGGAGGAGCGCGGCCATTCCAAGCAACTGGTCTATCAATATCTGCCGTCGCGCTACGGCATGAACCTGCGCGATCTGCGCCGCGCCGATGCGATCGAGGTCGTCGTCGGCCAGGGCGCCAAGCCGGGTGGCGGCGGCATGCTGCTTGGCCAGAAGATTTCGGATCGTGTCGCCGAAATGCGCACGCTGCCGAAAGGCATCGACCAGCGCTCGGCCTCACGCCATCCCGACTGGACCGGACCCGACGATCTCGAGATCAAGATCCTCGAATTGCGCGAAATCACCGACTGGGAAAAACCGATCTACGTCAAGGTCGGCGGCGCGCGCCCCTATTATGACACGGCGCTTGCCGTGAAGGCCGGCGCCGATGTCGTTGTCGTCGACGGCATGCAGGGCGGCACCGCCGCCACCCAGGAAGTGTTCATCGAAAATGTCGGCCAGCCGACGCTTGCCTGCATCAGGCCGGCCGTGCAGGCGCTGCAGGACCTCGGCATGCACCGCAAGGTGCAGTTGATCGTCTCCGGCGGCATTCGCAACGGCGCCGATGTCGCCAAGGCGCTGGCGCTCGGCGTCGACGCGGTCTCGATCGGCACGGCGGCCCTTGTCGCGCTCGGCGACAACGATCCGCGCTGGGAGGCGGAGTACAACGAGCTTGGCACCACGGCCGGCGCCTATGACGATTGGCACGAGGGGCGCGACCCCGCCGGCATCACCACGCAGGATCCGGAACTGATGAAGCGGGTCGATCCGGTGACTGCCGGGCGCCGGCTGGCGAACTACCTCAAGGTGATGACGCTTGAGGCTCAAACGATCGCCCGCGCGTGCGGCAAGAACAGCCTGCACAATCTCGAACCCGAGGACCTGGTCGCGCTGACGATCGAGGCAGCCGCCATGGCCGGCGTGCCGCTGGCCGGCACCAACTGGATACCGGGGAAGAACGGCTTCTGATCAACGAAGGGCCGATTCCCGCATACTCGGGAACAACAATCGATAAAAATGGGGAACTACCGTGGCAACTGATCTTGCTGAATTCGCAAGGGCGAAAAACGTCAAATATTTCATGATTTCCTACACTGACCTGTTCAGTGGCCAGCGTGCCAAGCTGGTGCCGGCGCAGGCGATATCAGACATGCAGAAGGACGGCGCCGGCTTTGCCGGTTTCGCCACATGGCTGGACCTGACGCCGGCGCATCCCGACATGCTTGCGGTGCCGGATCCGGATTCGGTGATCCAGCTGCCGTGGAAGCCTGAGGTCGCCTGGGTGGCGGCCAACTGCATCATGGACGACAAGGAGGTCGACCAGGCGCCGCGCAACACACTGAAGCGGCTGATCGCGGAAGCCGCCAGCGACGGCATGCATGTCAAGACCGGCGTCGAGGCCGAGTTCTTCCTGATCTCGCCTGACGGCAAGACGATCTCCGACGAATACGACACGGCCTCAAAACCCTGCTACGACCAGCAAGCGGTGATGCGGCGCTACGACGTCATCGCCGAGATCTGCGACCACATGCTGGCGCTCGGCTGGGGCGCCTATCAGAACGACCATGAGGACGCCAACGGCCAGTTCGAGATGAACTGGGCCTTCGACGACGCGCTGGCGACCGCCGACAAGCACTCGTTCTTCAAATTCATGGTCAAGTCGATCGCGGAAAAGCATGGCCTGCGCGCGACCTTCATGCCGAAGCCCTTCCAGGGCCTGACCGGCAATGGCTGCCATGCGCATATCTCGGTCTGGGACAAGGCCGGCAAGACCAACGTCTTCGCCGACAATTCGATGGAGCTCGGCCTGTCGGCCAAGGGCAGGAATTTCCTCGGCGGCATCATGAAACATGCCTCCGCACTGGCCGCGATCACCAACCCGACGGTGAATTCCTACAAGCGCATCAACGCGCCGCGCACCATTTCGGGCGCGACCTGGGCACCGAACACGGTGACCTGGACCGGCAACAACCGCACCCACATGGTGCGGGTGCCCGGCCCCGGCCGCTTCGAGCTGCGGCTGCCGGATGGCGCCGCCAATCCC
This sequence comes from Mesorhizobium sp. M7A.F.Ca.AU.002.02.1.1, assembly GCF_003998535.1. NCBI lineage: Bacteria > Pseudomonadati > Pseudomonadota > Alphaproteobacteria > Hyphomicrobiales > Phyllobacteriaceae > Mesorhizobium > Mesorhizobium sp. M7A.F.Ca.AU.002.02.1.1. Next base: position 15,676 of record NZ_RZPB01000008.1, read on the forward strand.
TATCTCCTGCAAGCGGTCATCATCGCCGCCGGCCTCGACGGCATTCGCTCGAAGGCCGATCCTGGCAAGCGCTACGACATCGACATGTACCAGCATGGCCATACGGTAAAGGGCGCGCCAAAACTGCCGCTCAACCTGCTCGACGCCTTGCGCGAGTTCGACAAGGACAAATCGCTCAAGGCGGCGCTGGGTGAGGATTTCTCGTCGGCCTACCTAAAGCTGAAGCACCAGGAATGGAATTCCTATGCTTCGCACTTCACGCAATGGGAGCGCGACCACACGCTGGATATTTGACCACCAGCGCGACGCGAGCGACCTCGGAATGAACTGATGAAATATTCGATCTTCTCGCTCGCTCGTGCCGCCCTGTCCGGCCACAAGAACTGGCAGCGCACCTGGCGCGACGCCACGCCGAAGGATCGCTACGACGTGGTGATCATCGGCGGCGGCGGGCACGGGCTGGCCACCGCCTGGTTCCTCGCCAGCGAGTACGGCATCAAGAATGTCGCCGTGCTCGAAAAAGGCTGGATCGGCTCCGGCAATGCCGGCCGCAACACCACCATCATCCGCTCCAATTACGGTCTGCCCGGCAACACCGGCTTCTACGAATTGTCGATGAAGCTGTGGGAGCGGATGGAGCAGGACCTCAACTACAATGCGATGGTCAGCCAGCGCGGCGTCATCAACCTCTACCATTCCGATGCGCAGCGCGACGCCTATGCGCGGCGCGGCAACACTATGCGCATCAACGGCATCGACGCCGAACTGCTCGACCTCGCTGCCGTCAGGAAGATGATCCCGTTCCTGAACTTCGACAATGCGCGCTTTCCCGTGCAAGGCGGGCTGTTGCAGCGGCGCGGCGGCACGGCGCGGCACGATGCGGTGGTCTGGGGCTATGCGCATGCGGCGAGCGAACTCGGCGTCGACATCATCCAGAATTGCGAAGTCACCGGTTTTGTCAGGGACGCCAATGGCAAGGTGACCGGCGTCGAGACGTCGCGCGGCAAGATCGGCGCCGGAAAGGTTGGCATGGCGGTCGCCGGCTCCTCGTCGCGCGTCGCAGCAATGGCCGGTCTGCGCCTGCCGATCGAGAGCCACGTGCTGCAGGCCTTCGTCTCCGAGGCGATCAAGCCGCTCATCCCGGGCGTCATGACCTTCGGCGCCGGCCATTTCTACGTCAGCCAGTCCGACAAGGGCGGCCTCGTCTTCGGCGGCGATATAGACGGCTACAATTCCTACGCCCAGCGCGGCAACATGCCTGTGATGGAAGACGTCTGCGAGGGCGGCATGGCGCTGATGCCGATGATCGGCCGCGTGCGCCTGCTGCGCCAGTGGGGCGGCATCATGGACATGTCGATGGATGGTTCACCGATCATCGACAAGACGCCCGTCGACGGGCTCTATCTCAACGCGGGCTGGTGCTATGGCGGCTTCAAGGCGACGCCAGGGTCCGGTTTTGTCTTTGCGCACCTCCTGGCTCGCGACGAGTCGCATGAAGAAGCGGCACGGTTCCGCCTAGACCGGTTCCGAACTGGCGCCATGATCGACGAAAAGGGCCAGGGCGCCCAACCGAACCTGCATTGAAGGCGGTTTAGAAGAAATGCGCATTGCCTGTCCTTTCTGCGGTGAACGCGAACTCGGCGAGTTCACCTATCTCGGCGACGCCAAGCCGGTGCGGCCCGAGGCCGGCGCCTCGGAAGACGAGGTCTTCGACTATGTCTATCTGCGCGACAATGTCGCCGGCGCGACCAGCGAATATTGGTACCATGGCGGTGGTTGCCGGGCTTGGCTGAAGGTCACCCGCAACACGCTGACGCACGAGATTTCCTCCATCGAACCGGCGGCTGGTGCCGGCGCTGCGAAGGTTGGTGCGTGATGGCCGGCGCGCAGACACACCGGCTCGGCAATCGCGGGCTTGTCGACCGCTCGGCACCGCTGAACTTCCGTTTCGACGGCAAGGCTTTCTCCGGCTTCCAGGGCGACACGCTCGCCTCGGCGCTGATCGCCAACGGCGTCAAGCTGGTCGGCCGCTCATTCAAATACCATCGCCCGCGCGGCATCCTGACTGCGGGCTCGGAAGAACCCAATGCGCTGGTTGAGCTGCGCACCGGGGCACGGCGCGAGCCGAACACCAAGGCGACGACGGCCGAACTCTATGACGGGCTCGAGGCCGCCAGCCAGAACCGTTGGCCGTCGCTGCGCCACGACGTGATGTCGGTCAACCAGCTGTTCGCGCCGATCTTCGTTGCCGGCTTCTACTACAAGACATTCATGTGGCCGGCGAAGTTCTGGGAAGCGATCTATGAGCCGGCGATCCGCCGCGCCGCAGGCCTTGGCCGTGCCGCCGGCCTTGCCGATCCCGACCACTACGACAAGGCATGGGCGCATTGCGACGTGCTGATCGCCGGCTCCGGCCCGGCTGGTCTGGCCGCGGCGTTGGCAGCCGGCCGCGCAGGCGCCCGCGTCATCCTGTGCGAGGAGGATTTTGTCCTCGGCGGCCGTCTGCTGTCGGATGGCGGAATGATCGACGGCGAACCTGCGGCCGAGTGGATTTCGCGGACGCTGGCTGAACTGGCTGGTATGCCCGACGTCCGCGTCATGACCCGCACGACGCTGTTCGGCGTCTACGATGGCGGCACCTATGGCGCCATTGAGCGGGTCAACGACCATTTGCCCTCGCCGCCCGAGCACCAGGTGCGCCAGCGCCTGTGGCGGATCGTGGCGAAGCGCTGCGTCGTGGCAGCCGGCGCCATCGAACGGCCGATCGTCTTTGCCGGCAACGACACGCCCGGCGTGATGATGGCCTCCGCCATGCGCACCTATGTCGCGCGCTACGCCGCTACACCGGCAAAGCGGATCGCACTTTTCACCAACAATGAGGACGGCTGGCGCACCGTCGAGACGGCGCTCGGTGCCGGCCTGCAGATAGCGGCGGTCATCGATGCACGGCCCGAAATATCGCCGGCGCATCGTTCGCTGGCCTCGAAGGGCGGCTTCCCGGTGCTGCACGGTTCCGTCAGTGGCATCGACGGCGGCAAGGATGGCGTCAGGAAAATCGCGGTGTCGCTGACCGGCGGCGCGCGCGCCGAGGTCGAAGCGGACGGGCTCGCCGTTTCCGGCGGCTGGAACCCGGCGGTCGGGCTGACCTCCTATCATCGCGGCCGGCCGAAATGGCGCAGCGACATCTCCGCCTTCGTGCCCGACGGCGCGCCTCCAGGCATGGTCGCCGCGGGTGCCGCCAATGGCGATTTCGGGCTCGGCGCCTGCCTGAGCCAGGGATTTGCCGCTGGCGCGGCAGCGGCCCGTGACACGGGGCACAATGGTACGGCGGGCGCCGCGCCTGCCGCCGATGACGAGGCTTTTTCGCTGACGCCGCTCTGGCATGTCGCCGGCAAGGGCAAAGCCTTTGTCGACCAGCAACACGACGTCACCGCGTCCGACATCGAGCTGGCGCAGCGCGAGGGTTTTGAATCGGTCGAGCATCTGAAGCGCTACACCACGCTCGGCATGGCGACCGACCAGGGCAAGACCTCGAATGTCGCCGGCCTCGCCATCATGGCTGCGGTCAGCGGCCGTTCGATCCCCGAGACCGGGACAACGATCTACCGGCCGCCTTACGTGCCCGTCGCCATCGGCGCCTTCGCCGGCCATCACCGCGACGAGACTTTCCATGCGACGCGGCTGACGCCGTCGCATCACTGGGCCGTGGAACAAGGTGCTGTCTTCGTCGACACCGGCCTGTGGAAGCGGGCGCAGTGGTACCCCCGCGCGGGCGAGAAGGACTGGCTGGAATCGGTGACGCGCGAGGTCAAGGCGGTGCGCTCAGGCGTCGGATTCTGCGATGTCTCGACGCTCGGCAAGATCGACGTGCACGGTCCGGATGCCGGCGCCTTCCTCGACCGCGTCTACATCAACACCTTCTCCAGTCTTGCAGTGGGCAAGGCGCGCTACGGTCTGATGCTGCGCGAGGACGGCATCGTCTATGACGACGGCACCACGTCGCGGCTGGCCGAAGACCACTATTTTCTCACCACCACCACGGCCAAGGCCGGTCTGGTGATGCAGCATCTCGAATTCTGCCGCCAGGTGCTGTTCCCGGAGCTCGACGTGCAGCTCACTTCCGTCTCCGACCAGTGGGCGCAGTTCTCGATCGCCGGACCGAGCGCGCGGGAGTTGCTGAAACAGATCGTTGATGAGTCCGAGGACCTTTCCAACGAAGGCTTTCCGTTCATGGGCGCGCGCGAAGTGACGTTGCGCGGCGGCCTCAAGGCGCGGCTGTTCCGCATCTCGTTCTCCGGCGAAATGGCCTTCGAGATCTCGGTACCGGCACGCTTCGGTGATGCGATGGCACGCAATCTGATGCTGGCCGGCGCGCCATTCGGCGTGACGCCTTACGGCACCGAGGCGCTCGGCGTCATGCGCGTCGAAAAGGGCCACATCGCCGGACCGGAACTGAGCGGCACGACGACAGCGGCCGATCTTGGTCTGGGCAAGATGATGTCGACCAAGAAAGACTATATCGGCCGCGTCATGGCCGGACGCGAGGCGCTGGTAGCCCCAGATCGCCAGGTCGTCGTCGGCATCAAGCCGACGGACGAGACACGCCGGTTGCGCTCCGGCGCACACATCATCCCGAAGGGGCAGACGCCCGGCCCCGGCAACGACCAGGGCTATGTCACCTCGGTCTGCTTCTCGCCGACGTTGGATCAGTGGATCGGGCTCGCGCTTGTCGAACGCGGCCGCGAACGCATCGGCGAGATCGTGCACGCGCATGATCCATTGCGCGGCGAAGACTATGACGTCGAACTCTGCAATCCCGTCTTCTACGACCCGGATGGAGGGCGCCAGCGTGGTTGAGTTTTCCTGGGTTTCTCGCAGCCCACTCGAGCATGCGCTTGTCACCGGTACAGATGGCGCACGCGGTATCGAGGCCGGCATTTCGCTGACCGAGATCCGCAATTTTGATCTGATCCAGGGGATGGCGCGGCGCGGCCAGGCGGCCGAGCTGGGACAAGCCGCCAAGGCTCGGTTTGGTGTTGCTGTCCCTGATGCGCCGAAGGCGGTGCGGACTTCGGACGCAACGCTGATCTGGTCGGGACCGGACCAGTTCTTCGTGCTGTCGAAGGGCGGCAAGCACACGATGCAGACGCTGGAGCCCGCATTGTCCGGCTCGCTGTCGGACCAGTCGCATGCGCGGGTTCTGGTCAGCATCTCCGGCGCCAAGGCGCGGACAATGCTGGCGAAACTGTCGTCGATCGATTTGCATCCCGATTCGTTTCCGGTTGGCGCCGCCGCCGCGACGTCGATGGATCACACCAGCGTCACGCTCTGGCGCGACAGTGATCGGACGGATGGGCAGGCGGTGTTCAACGTTCTGATGTTTGCGACGTTTGCCGAGAGCCTTTGGCATACGATGCTGGATTCGGGCGCGGAGTACGGCGTCGACATCAACCATACAGAGAGACTGGCTTAGCCTTGGCTAGTCTTCCCTTCTCCCACAACAAGGGGAGAAGGCAAAGCGCGCCACCTCCGCCTTGCCAAACCCAACCGCACTGCTATTCTTGCTGCTAAAATAATTTCACGCACAGGCAAACTTGTTTCTCGAACCGCAAGGCTGAGATGAGCCAGTCGCCCTACCCCGCAATTGCTGCCGGACCGCCCAAGCCTAGCCTCATCCTGAGGCCGGGCCAGATCGCGCTGCCGCCGGGCATGGAGCGTTATACGATCCAGGGCAACGGCGCGGTGCTGATCGACATCGAGGCCGGCGACGCGATCACCGTGCGCAATGTCGAAGGCGGCCAGGCCTGCGAACTTCTGGCCTGGGACAGGACCGGCGCGACCGATCCCGGCATTTTTGGTGAAGCATCGAACAGCAACGCTGCCGGCATCAAAGCGCTGCTCATAGAGGGCGACGACAGTCTCGCATCCCTGCGGAGCGGGCTCGCCCGCCGGCAGGTGCAGCTTGACCACGCCAGGGCGGTGCGGGTGTTCGGCGTCACGACACCGGCCGGCACCGAGCAGGCTTTCACCGTCGCACGCGATGGTGCGGTGCTGATTGCCGCCCCCGGCGGGCCGATGCTGGTCGATGGTCATGACACGGCGACACCGCTGACCGTCTTCGTTCGCCGCGCCACGATCCGCCCGGCGGCGAAATCGGTATTGGCTGATCCGCTTGCCGACCCGGTGCTCGATTTGCGCGTCCATTCGGCGACCGCGGAGGCCTATTTCGTTGGGGCTGGCGACTATCTGCAGATCATCGATGTCGACGGGCGCCAATGCACCGATTTCCAGTGCTTTTCGGCGCGCAAGCTGGACAGGGGACTGGATCATCCGCTCGACGTGACGACGACGCGCACGCTCATGGGTGCGAGCTACCCGATGCCCGGCCTGCATTCCAAATACTATGACCAGGACATGGAGCCGCTGGTCGAGGTGGTGCAGGACACATGCGGCCGGCACGACGCCTTCGCGCTCGCCTGCGCCGCCAAATATTACGACGACATCGGCTATCCCGGACACACCAACTGTTCGGAGAATTTCAACGGCGCTCTGGCCGGCAAGGGCGTCAATCCCCGCGCGGGCTGGATGGCGATCAACTTCTTCTTCAACACGGCGATCGACGCGCATGGCGTCATGGTGTCCGACGAGCCGTGGTCGCGGGCGGGCGACTATGTGCTGCTCAGGGCGCTCACCGACATCGTTTGCGTTTCCTCCGCCTGCCCCGACGACACGACGCCGGCCAATGGCTGGAACCCGACCGACATCCATGTGCGGACCTATTCCGGCCAGCACAAATTCTCGCGAGCGATCGCCAGACGCATGACGCCCGATTCGGAACCGAAAATGACCCGCGAGACCGCTTTTCATTCGAGCTTTGCCAAGCACACCCGCAACTTTCAGGAGTACAAGGGCTATTGGCTCGCCAATTCCTTCGCCAAGGACGGGCCGATCGCCGAATACTGGGCCTGCCGCCAAGACGCGGTGATCATGGACCTGTCGCCGCTGCGCAAGTTCGAGGTCACCGGCCCGGATTCCGAAGCGCTGCTGCAATACACGCTGACCCGCGACGTCAAGAAGCTTGGCGTTGGCCAGGTGGTCTATTCGGCCATGTGCTACGAGCATGGCGGCATGATTGATGACGGCACCCTGCTGCGGCTGGGCAAGGACAATTTCCGCTGGGTCGGCGGCGACGATCTGTCTGGCGAGTGGCTGCGCGAGACGGCGACAAAACTCGGCCTCAATGTCCTTGTGCGTTCCTCCACCGACCAGATGCACAATGTCGCCGTGCAGGGACCGAAGAGCCGCGACATCCTCAGGGAGGTGATCTGGACCTCGCCGCTGCAGCCGTCGATCGACGAACTCGAATGGTTCCGCTTCGCCGTCGCCCGCATTGGTGGCGGCAACGGCATTCCGGTCGTCGTCTCGCGCACCGGCTATACCGGCGAGCTCGGCTACGAGATCTGGTGCCATCCGCGCGACGCCGAAAAAGTCTTCGACGCCATCTGGGAAGCCGGCCAGCCTCACGGGCTGAAGCCGATGGGACTGCAGGCGCTGGACATGGTGCGCATCGAGGCCGGGTTGATCTTCGCCGGATACGAATTTTCCGACCAGACCGATCCGTTCGAGGCCGGCATCGGCTTCACCGTGCCGCTGAAGAGCAAGACCGACGATTTCGTCGGCCGCGAGGCGCTGATCCGCCGCAAGGAGCACCCGCAGACGAAGCTGGTCGGTCTCGACATCGACGCCAATGTCGACGTCGGCCATGGCGATTGCGTGCATGTCGGCCGTGCCCAGATCGGCGTGGTCACGTCAGGCATGCGCTCGCCGGTGCTGAACAAGACCATCGCGCTGGCCAGGCTCGATGTCACCCATTCGGCTGTCGGTACCGAGGTCGAGATCGGCAAGCTCGACGGCCATGCCAAGCGGCTGCCGGCGCGAGTCGTCGCCTTCGCCCACTACGATCCGCAAAAGACCAAACCGCGTTCCTGACGGCCCTTCCCTCCCAAGACAGTGAGGCCGTGCTGCAGTTCGTGATAGGAATTTTTTCTTGACCTGCTGAGGGCAGCTATGCTACATATTCGTCCATGGTGCTGATTTGCGCCGCGACCCGCCTCCGGCGGGTTTTCGCTTCCTGACCCTTGGTCCTTTTCCGAACAATCCCACCGCGGCAGTGTGAAGCCGACATGTTTCGCAAGCGTGATGTGCACGGCGCGACAAATCGCTTGACCTGAAAGCGCGCCGGATCAATCTTCACTGTTAAGAAAAAAATGCGACTGAGTGGAAACACCGACAGCCGCCCAAAGCATGCGTCGATGATGAAGCCTCGCGAAGTCGCGGCCGTCACGAACGGGGAACATCAAAATGGGGAACAAAGACATATGAGCACGATAACGACTGTCCTGGAGCCGCTTGCCGAAGGCAAGTTGCACCGAAATATCGACTGGCGCGGCGCCTTCTGGGTGGCGAGCGGCGTGCCGGCCCTGGTCCTGTTCTCGATCGGCGGCATTGCCGGCACGACCGGCACGCTGGCCTTCGCGATCTGGATCTTCTCCATGATCATGGGCTTCCTGCAATCCTTCACCTATGCCGAAATCGCCGGCCTGTTTCCGAACAAGTCGGGCGGCGCGTCGATCTACGGCGCCACCGCCTGGCTGCGCTATTCCAAGTTCATCGCGCCGCTGTCTGTCTGGTGCAACTGGTTCGCCTGGTCGCCGGTGCTGTCGCTCGGCTGCTCGATCGCCGCCGCCTACATCCTCAACGCGCTGGCGCCAGTGCCGCTGTTCACCGAAACCTCACCCGATGTCGTCGCCTATATCGCCGCGCATGCCGGGACGAGTGCCGCCGACGCCATCACAGCGGTGACCGCGGCGGCGACGCCGGCAATCCGCAACTGGACGCTTTACAGCCACACGCTGGGACCGGTCTCGTTCACCTTCAACGCGACCTTCTTTATCGGCGCAGTGCTGATGCTGATCATCTTTGCGATCCAGCATCGCGGCATTCTCGGCACCGCCAATGTGCAGAAATATATCGGCCTCTTGGTCATCGTCCCGATGCTGATCGTCGGCGTGGTGCCGATCGTCACCGGCCAGATCAACTGGGCGAATTTTTCGCCGCTGGTGCCGCTGGCCGCAGCCTACGCGCCCGAGCCCGGTGCCTGGAACATCGCCGGCTGGACGCTGGTGCTTGGTGGTATGTTCATCGCCGCCTGGTCGACCTACGGCTTCGAGACCGCCGTCTGCTACACATCCGAGTTCAAGAACCCCGGCACCGACACGTTCAAGGCGATTTTCTATTCCGGCCTTCTGTGCATGCTGCTGTTCATCCTGGTGCCGTTCACCTTCCAGGGCGTGCTTGGCCTCAACGGTATGCTGGCGACGCCGATCGTCGACGGCTCCGGGGTCGCCGACGCGCTGGCCGGCATGGTCGGCGGCGGCGCGCTAGTCCACAGCCTGTTGGTGATGCTGATGATCCTGGCGCTGGTGCTGTGCATCATGACGGCCATGGCCGGCTCTTCGCGTACGCTCTACCAGGGCTCGGTCGACGGCTGGCTGCCGCGCTATCTCAGCCATGTCAACGAACATGGTGCGCCGACACGGGCAATGTGGACCGATCTCGTCTTCAACCTGATCGTGCTGGCCATCGCCTCGGCCGACGCGACGAGCTTCTTCTTCATCCTCGCCGTGTCGAATTGCGGTTACATCATCTTCAACTTCCTCAACCTCAACGCCGGCTGGATCCACCGCATCGACAACGGCCATATCGCACGGCCCTGGAAGGCGCCGAGCTGGCTGCTCGGGATCGGGGCGATCTTCGCCTATGTCAACGCGATCTTCATGGGCGCCGGTGCCAAGGTATGGAACCCGATGGCGCTGTGGGCCGGCCTGATCACGGCAGCGCTGATCATCCCGGTGTTCTGCTTCCGACACTACATTCAGGACAAGGGCAAGTTCCCCGACCACATGCTGGCCGATCTCGGCATGACGGGGGCCGACCTCTCGGTCAAAAAGGCGGGCATGCTGCCCTATCTGACGCTGGTCGCCGGCGTGGTGGTGATGCTGCTCGCCAACTGGTTCTTCGTCATCTGACCTCATAAAAATAAAAAGGATCGGGCGCGCTTCGGCGCGCCCGATCCTTTTCGACTGGCGTGATCGATCTATTCGGCGGCAAGCGCCAATTGCGGCTTTTCGGCTTCCTGGCTCAGTTCCAGATCGTCCGTCCGTCCCTCCGCCCCGCGCTTTTTCGGCTCCCGGCCGAAGAACAGGGCGTAACCGGCCGGCAGGACCAGGATGGTCAGCACCGTGGCAACCAGGATGCCGCCCATCATGGCGTAGGCGAGCGGACCCCAGAAGACGCCGCGCGAGATCGGGATCAGCGCCAGCACCGCCGTCAGCGCCGTCAGCGTGATCGGCCGGAAACGGCGAACGGCCGAACCGATGATGGCCTCGTAGCGGTCCATGCCCGCGGCGATGTCCTGGTCGATCTGGTCGACCAGGATGATCGAGTTGCGCATGATGATGCCGAGCAGCGCGATGACGCCGAGAATGGCGACGAAGCCGAACGGCGCACCGCTGATCAGGAGTGCCGCGGCAGCACCGATAATGCCAAGCGGACCGGTCGCCAGCACCAGCATCGCCTTGCCGAAGTTCTGCAGCTGGATCATCAAAAGCACGACAATGACGGCCAGCATGATCGGTGCCTTGGCGGCGATCGAAGCCTGGCTTTCCGCCGAATCCTCCGCACCGCCCTGGATTTCGATCTTGTAACCGGGCGCCAGACCCGCACGCAGGTCCTTCATGTCGTTGTACATCTTGGTGACGACGTCGTTGGACTGCACGCCGTCGGGCAAGGTGGCGCGCACGCTGATGGTCGGCAGGCGGTCGCGGCGCCATTCGATGCCTTGCTCCAGCACCGGCACCACCTTGGCCACCTGCGACAGCGGCACGAAACCGCCGAAGTCGGTCGGGATATAGACCGAGTCGACCGAGGACAGCAGGCTGCGGCTGGCATTCGGCTCGCGGGCGACGATGGACACCGTCTCCTCGCCGTCGCGGAAGTCGTCGAGCGGCGCGCCGGACATCGTCGCCTGCAGCATCTGGCGGATGCGCTGCGAGGTAACGCCGAGTGCGCGGGCACGATCCTGGTCGATGACCAGCTTCATCGCCGGAACCGGCTCCAGCCAGTCATCATGCACGGCGCCAAGCAGCGGATCTTCACGGAACTTCGCCTTCACCTGGTCGGCGATGCGGCGCACCTCCTGGCGATCCGGCCCCATGACGCGCATCTGCACCGGCCAGCCGGTCGGCGGACCGAGGAACAGACGATCGACCTTGGCACGGATGGACGGGAAGTCTTGCGCCAGAACGGTGCGCAACTTGACGATCAGACGCTCGCGAGCCGGTTCGTCATTGGCCATGACGAGCAACTGGGCAAAGTTGGGGTTGCTCAGCTGCTGGTCGAGCGGCAGGAAGAAGCGCGGCGCGCCCTCGCCGATATAGGTGGCGATGTAACGCTTGTCCTTGTCGTCCATCATCTTGGTCTCGAGCGCCTTGGCCTGCGCCTCGACTTCCTTGATGCTGGTGCCTTCCGGCAGCCAAAGGTCGACGAGGATTTCCGGCCGCGACGATTGCGGGAAGAAGTTCTGCGGAATGAACTGGAAAGCCCACAGGCTGGTGCCGAAGGTGACCAGCGTCATCACCAGGACGATGATGCGATGGCGCACGGCCCAGCTGACGGTGGCACGAAGCCGGCGGTAGAAACGCGTGTCGAAGACATCGTGATGGCTGCCGGCATGCTTGCGCTGCTTGAGGATCATGTTGCCGAGCCATGGCGTGAAATAGACCGCGACGAACCAGGAGACGATCAGCGCGATGCCGACGACATAAAACAGCGTGCGGACATATTCGCCGGCGGTCGAGGCCGCGAAGCCGACCGGAATAAAGCCGGCCGTGGTGATCAGCGTGCCGGTCAGCATCGGGAAGGCGGTCGAGGAATAGGCGAAGCTCGCCGCCTCGACCTTGACCATTCCCTCCTCCAGCTTGCGCTCCATCATCTCGACGACGATCATCGCGTCGTCGACCAGAAGACCGAGCGCGATGATCAGCGCGCCGAGCGAGATGCGCTGCAGGTCGATGCCGAGCTCGTACATGATGGCGAAGGTCGCGGCCAGCACCAGCGGGATGGCGATGGCGATGACCAGGCCGGAACGCCAACCGATCGACAGGAACGAGACCACGAGCACGATCAGCAACGCTTCGCCAAGCGCATGCATGAAC
>NZ_RZPB01000900.1:0-2173 GCF_003998535.1 Mesorhizobium sp. M7A.F.Ca.AU.002.02.1.1
CGTCAAGGCAGACCTTGCCGAAATGCTTTCGGGATTCGTAATGAGCGAAGGCGGTGGCGATGTCCTGCAGCGGAAAGTGGCGGTCTATGACGGGCTTCAGCCTGTTGGACTCTATCGCGCGGATCATATCCTCCTGGTCGGCCCGGCTGCCGATGGAAATGCCGCTGATGCGGATCTGGTTGGAAAACAGGGCTGGGATAGACACTTCCGCCGCAAAGCCGGTCAGGACGCCGACCAGCGCGATGTGACCGCCCGTGCGGCAGGCGATAATCGACTGCGCCAGCGTGGCGGGTCCGCCGACCTCGATCACGTGATCGACGCCGCGCCCGCCCGTCAGATCCTTGGCCTTGCGGCCCCAGTCCGGGACGGACTTGTAGTTGATGACGGCGTCGGCTCCGAGGCGCTTGAGCCTTTCCAGCTTCTGCTCGTCGGATGAGGTGGCGATGACCCGGGCGCCGGCGGCCTTGGCGAATTGCAGCGCGAACAGCGATACGCTGCCCGAACCGAGGACCAGCACTGCGTCGCCCGGCTTCACCTTGCCGCACACAATCAGGCCGCGCCAGGCAGTAACGCCCGTGCAGGTGAGCGACGCCGCCTCGACATGCGTATAGCCTGCCGGTGCCCTGGTGAAAGCATGCGCCGGCATGCAGACATACTCGCTGGCGAAGCCGTCGAAACTGTCTCCCGGAATATCGCGCCGGGTGCAGGGCGTCATGTCACCGCGCAGCCACCAGGGATAGAAGACGCTGACGACGCTGTCTCCGGGCCTGAGTGCATCGACACCGTCGCCGAGGGCAATCACTTCGCCGGCGCCGTCGGAGAGCGGAACGCGGCCGTCGGCGAGAGGCATCTTGCCTTGCACGGCAAAGTCGTCGCGCATGTTCAACGCGCAGGCCCGGATCCTGACCAGCACCTCGCCCGGCCCTGGTTGGGGCGGATCTTCCTCGACCAGGTCGAGATTGCCCAAGCCGCCCGGCGCTCTCAGCCTGACCAGTCTCATTGTCTTCTCCGATGTGTGGGGTGTCTAGAATTGGAAGGGCCTAGCGGGCCTGCCGGCCGGAGATCACCCGCAGCCAGGGCGCCAGATGAAAGGCGCTCATCAGCAGATACATCGCAGCCATGCCCGTGAGGGGCGAGGCGTCGGTGCCCATGCACTGCATGGCCGCATCGCCGCTGAAGATGCAGGTGAGCAGCGCCATCACGGCGAAGGTCGGTGCCGCGGCAAGGCAAAGCCAGTCGGCCAGCCCGAGGGTGGCGGCTTCTGGGATCGTGCTGCCGGCACCTGTGTGGATATCGCTCATCGCCTTGATCCTTGATGATCATGCCAGCCACGACAGGTTCCTCTCTCCACGGAGTGGGGAGAGGAACCCAGACTGGACAACCGTTACTGCTCGCCCTTGTCGCGGAATGCGGCCTCGCCGGCAGCAGACACTTCTTCCCATTTCTTGTCGGCCCCGGCGTCGTAATTGTCGTGCCAGTTCCACCAGGAGTAGAGTGGAGTCTGCGGATAGCCTTCGGGCGAATCCTCCCAGATTTCCTGGCGGCCGAGCGGCGTCGCGTCGAGATAGCTCCAGACGGTGCCCATCGCTTCGTCGCCGCGGCTGTTAATCAAGTAGGTGCGGAAGATGCGATCGCCGTCACGGATGAAGACGTTGTGGCCGTGCCATTCGTCGACACCGAAGTCCTTGTCGAAACTGTCAGTGATTGTGTACCAGGGCATCTGCCAGCCCATCCGCTGCTTCAGCCGCGCAATGTCGGCCTGCGGGGCACGCGAAGCGTAGGCAAGCGTGGTGTTGCGGGCGTTGAGATGGGCGAGGTGGCCGACCTGGTCGGCGCCCAGCGAACAGCCGCGGCAGGCGTGATCGGGCCAGCCATGCACGCCGGGCTCGAAGAAGGCGCGATAGACGATCAGCTGGCGGCGGCCTTCGAACAGATCGAGCAGGCTCGCTCTGCCGTTCGGTCCCTCGAACACATAGGCCTTGTCGACTTCCATCCACGGCATGCGCCGGCGCTCGGCGGCCAATGCGTCCTTGGCGCGCAGTGTTGCCTTTTCCTTCACCAGCATCTGTTCGCGGGCGGCTTCCCAGTCCTGCCTCGAAACGATCGGCGGGGTCTTCATTGCGATGTGCTTGGTCATTGGTCGTCTCCTTTGCCAGTCTGTTGTCGCTTGCTG
>NZ_RZPB01000901.1:0-2158 GCF_003998535.1 Mesorhizobium sp. M7A.F.Ca.AU.002.02.1.1
CCATCGGGCAGGTCTTCGGCCGCAACGACATCGGTCTGCTCGGCTACTACGTCAACGCGCTCGGCATCGACTACAACTATGTGCAGGACCCGTTCGATGCCTGGGTCACCGTCATCATCATGGATGTCTGGCACTGGACCAGCCTCGTCGTGCTGCTCTGCTATGCCGGCCTGGTCTCCATTCCGGATGCCTTCTATCAGGCGGCCAAGATCGATGGCGCCTCGCGCTGGGCGGTGTTCCGCTACATCCAGCTGCCGAAGATGAACAGGGTGCTGCTGATCGCCGTGCTGCTTCGCTTCATGGACAGCTTCATGATCTATACCGAACCCTTCGTGGTGACGGGAGGCGGTCCCGGCAACTCGACGACATTCCTGTCGATCGACCTCGTCAAGACCGCGCTCGGCCAGTTCGACCTCGGTCCGGCCGCAGCCATGTCGCTGGTCTACTTCCTCATCGTCCTTCTGCTGTCATGGGTCTTCTACACCGTGATGACCAACTACGACGCGGAGCGCTGAGATGACCGGCGCCAACGAAAGAGCCGATAGAGTGAGCGAGACCACAGCAGCGGGCAAACTGGCGAGCACACTCTCGCAGGATCAGGTCGCCCGGCTGATGCGCAAACGCGGCGAGGAATCGCGCTGGTGGTGGATCGTGCCGACGGTCTACATCGTCGTGCTTTTGCTGCCGATCTACTGGCTCATTAATATGAGCTTCAAGACCAATGCCGAGATCGTCTCCTCGCTGACGCTCTATCCGCACCAGCCGACGCTCGCCAACTACGTCACCATCTTCACCGACGCCTCCTGGTACTCGGGCTACATCAACTCGATCACCTATGTGGTGATGAATATGGTGATTTCGGTGGCTGCCGCGCTGCCGGCAGCCTACGCCTTCTCGCGCTACCGCTTCCTCGGCGACAAGCACCTGTTCTTCTGGCTGCTGACCAACCGCATGGCGCCGCCGGCGGTGTTCGCGCTGCCGTTCTTCCAGCTCTATTCGGCCTTCGGCCTGATCGACACGCACATTGCGGTGGCGCTGGCGCACTGCCTGTTCAACGTGCCGCTGGCGGTGTGGATCCTCGAAGGCTTCATGTCGGGTGTGCCGAAGGAAATCGACGAAACCGCCTATATCGACGGCTATTCGTTCCCGCGCTTCTTCGTCAGGATCTTCATGCCCCTGATCGCCAGCGGCATTGGCGTGGCCTGCTTCTTCTGCTTCATGTTCTCCTGGGTGGAACTGTTGATTGCCCGCACGCTGACCACCACCGACGCCAAGCCGATCGCCGCCACCATGACCCGCACGGTTTCGGCCGCTGGCATGGACTGGGGCCTGCTCGCCGCCGCCGGCGTGCTGACGTTGATCCCCGGCGCGCTCGTCATCTGGTTTGTGCGCAATTATATCGCCAAGGGCTTCGCCCTGGGGAGGGTTTGACGATGAATTTCGACCTCACCTGGATGGCGTGGACGTGGCCGACGGCGGCCTTTTTCGGGACCATCCTTCTGCTGCTGTGCGGCATGGCGGCTTGGGAATACGCTTCGCCGGGCGGCAATCCGCGCGTCGGCGTGCTGCGCTTCGAGACAACGCGCGGCGACCGTCTTTTCCTGTCGCTGCTTGGCAGCGCCTTTATCCATCTCGCTTGGTTGGGTCTTGTCGGATCCAACCTGTGGTGGGCTCTCGCTCTCTCCGTGGTCTACGCCATTGGCGTGTTCCGCTACGTATAGAGGGGGAAACTGTTGGAGCGACCGCGTGCCGGCGGCCGCTCCAGATCGCACTTGAACCTTAAAACTGTGGAGGAAACACATGCGAAGGCAATTTTTAACATCAACGACGGCCCTTGTCCTGTTGCTGGGCGTGGGCAATGCCTATGCCGGGATGGACGAGGCAAAGGCTTTCCTGGACAAGGAAATCGGCCCGCTCTCGACGCTCGACCGCGCTGGCCAGGAAGCCGAAATGCAGTGGTTCATCGATGCCGCGAAGCCTTTCGCCGGCATGGACATCAAGGTGGTCTCCGAGACCATCGATACGCATAGCTATGAGTCCAAGGTTCTGGCGCCCGCTTTCACCGCGATCACCGGCATCAAGATCACCCACGACCTGATCGGCGAAGGCGATGTCGTCGAAAAGCTGCAGACGCAGATGCAGTCGGGCGAGAATATCT
>NZ_RZPB01000902.1:0-2155 GCF_003998535.1 Mesorhizobium sp. M7A.F.Ca.AU.002.02.1.1
GTAACGAATCCTGTTTATTATTTCTATCGGTACTAGACTCTGTCGCGAGTCGGCGTAGGGATGTATCCGAGTCTCTGCCGCTCTATTTGGAGTTGGAATATGCCGACGGCCCCGCCCGATCTCAAAGGCCTTTCCAAGTACCCCACCATGACCGGCTGGTTTAGTCCAGTGCTGCTTCTGCGCCTGATGTGGCGGGTCATTCTTTCAGACCTCTTCGGGCAATATGCGGATCGACGGCTTATCGTCGCGGCGCTTGATACAGTTCCTCCTGAAGAGCTGGTCGCCCGCGCCCAGCAGTTCCTGCCTGGTAAGGACAACGAGCAGCTGTGGACCTTGGAGCCGGACGGTGAGGGCGCCATCTGGATCGATTTTGTAGCTGATCTGGGGGACGGGTTCGACGCTACCTATGCGATTGCATCGCTTCTCGCGCAGGAGAAGCTTTCAATCGATGGCCATGACTTGAAACGCGGACAGATGCTTTTCATGGGAGGAGACGAAGTCTACCCGCGCGCGACCTCGGAAACATATCGAAAGCAGTTGCGCGATCCTTACGAATGGGCATTCCCGGATCCCAACCTGCGCCTTGTAAAAGGTCCTCCCGTTTACGCGTTGCCGGGTAATCATGACTGGTACGACGGCCTGGTCGTCTTCCTTTCGCTTTTCTGCCGGAAGGACCATTTGCATCTTGGAGGATGGCGCTCGCATCAGCGACGCAGCTACTTTGCCGTCCAGCTGACAGACAATTGGTGGATATGGGCGATCGATGCCCAATTGGACGACGATGTCGACCAACCCCAGAAAGAGTATTTTCTCGAAATCGCCAAGGCCATGCCGGACAATGCGAAGATCATTCTCTGCGGTCCGGAACCCGGCTGGCTTTACACAGGGCAGGCCGGAAACAAAGCCCTGAGTGTCATGAGCTATATCGGATGGATCGCCTTGAACCAGCGGCGAGGGCTGACTGTGTCACTCGTCTTGTCTGGCGATACTCATCATTACAGCAGATATGTTGCGGATGATGGCAATACCCAGTTCGTCACATCCGGTGGGGGAGGAGCCTTCCTTCATCCCACCCATCAGGTGGAAGCGTCAGTCGATCTCAATCGCCCAGACGACGGCTACAGCTGGCTGAATGGCCACATTAAGAAACTGACCTTGGCGACCGATGGACAGGGTGGGGAAGCGGTGTACCCGTCGAAAACCGAAAGCCTGTCCATGTTGGCCGGGAACTTCGCTTTCGCGGCTTATAATCCTCCGTTCGCTATGGTGCTGGGCGGACTCTATTGGCTGGTGGCTTTGGCGGGGCGGCTCCTGCCTGTCGACATCTATTACATTGCACCGGTTTTGTTTTTTGCGGGTTTCTGGGGATATACAAGTAAGCAAGAAGGTGGTGGCGCCAAGACCATGCTGGTGTCGGCTGCAAATGCTCTTTTGCATTGCCTGGGCGCAGCTGCGACCACTGACATCGTATCACGGTTCAACGCTCGCTTTGTTGACCTAGGGGCATGGCCCCGCTTGTCATTTTGCCTTTACGGGGCCGAGATGATCGTGGTTGGCGGTGTGATTGCCGGCACTCTGTTCGGGGTCTACCTCTACGGCACATCACGCTGGCTGAATATGAACCACAACGACGCGTTCAGTTCGATGCGGCGTGACACCCACCGGCATTTCCTGAGGCTGCGCATTCAAAACGACAAAGTTACGGTCTTCCCTGTGGGCCTCACCAACATTCCTTTGCGGAAGGACTGGCGTCTTAATGAAGCAAATCTCGGCACCCCGCCTCCAGCCTACGTGCCCGTACCTGCTCTGGCCCCGCATCTGATTGAACAGCCCTATTCTGTGTCTTAACGCCTGGACGTTGCACTCGGGCAAAATCTCGAAGGTTTCCTCACGTCACTGGACCCGTGGCACATCACGCGCGAAGCGGTCCAGGCGCTTTACCTCTTTGCCATCCCTTGGCTTCGGCGATCGCGGTCGGAAACACCTCATTGAAGCGATTTAACATAATGGATACTATTAGAATCTAAGTCTTTGATAAGACGAGATAAATATTAGTTCCATAATTAAGCTTCTGCCGTTTTTAGGGTAGAAGAGCGGACCCGCAAACGATTGGCGGTTCTATAATCAAGAACCGACTGGGGGTATTGCATGCCTT
>NZ_RZPB01000903.1:0-2155 GCF_003998535.1 Mesorhizobium sp. M7A.F.Ca.AU.002.02.1.1
CTCCTGAAGCGCCTCGCATTCACGCGGCGCGCTTGAGCTCTGTTTTAGCGGACGCTGGCGACCGCGTCGGAGCGGCCGTCATTGATCGTCACCCAAACGCCGGAATTCTGGTCCGACTGGCGCTTGAGATAGGTGTAGTCGGTGTCCGTCCAGGACAGGACCTTGGTCTCAAGATTGTCGAGGATGAATTCTCCGAGGCTGGTGCGCACGGTCAGCACCGCGTGGCCGTCGCCATTCGGCTGGCGCGCCACCGTCATCAGCAGATTGCCGGCGGGGACGCCCACATCCATCAACTCGCGGCGCTTTTCCAGCGCGTAATCCTCGCAATCGCCATAGCCATTGGCCGGATAGGCCCAATATTCCTCGACACCGTAGTTTTCCATGTCGGTGCGCGGCTTGATGCGGGTGTTGACCGAATTGTTGATGTTGACGATCGTCGCCCACAGCTTGCGGGTCAGTTCGACCGGCGCACCCCTGCGGGTCCGTTCGCTGCATTCGCCGGGAATGCGCTGGCAGAACTCATAGTGACCAACAGGCTGGGTGGTGCGTCCGCCGGTGTGCATATAGGCCGGTCCCGCGGCATATGCTGATCCCCAAGCGGAAAGCTGCATCGCCATTGCCGCCAGCAACAGCTTGCCCCTCGTTTTCTTCATTGTTGTAGTCTCCCCGTTCGAAGGAGACATTGCCACATGTGGATTTATTTGACGCAAAAGCGCGAAGTAGATATTGAGTAAAAGTCCAATAGAATAAACGTAAAATTTGAATCATTTGAGTATTAATTCGTTTGGATATTGGGGCCCCTCACGACGGGGGCGGAGGGCTTCCAGGCCCCTCCAACAGCGGCCGAAGCATGCCATGGCGTCGAAAACAAAAAACCGGCCGCAAGGGCCGGTTCCTGGAATGTTGCTGTCGGGCCTGCTCAGGCGCGTGGCGTGTTGAATTCGGAATCAAGCGTTTCGGGACGCTGGATCACAGCGAATTCGATGGCGACGCCGTCCTCGAAATGACGCACGACCTGCCCGCGCATGGTGCCAAGCATGACCTGGATGCCGATCGCCGGTTTGACGTCGATTTCGACAGCGGCGCCGGAGAGCGAAAGGTCGATGATGCGGCACTGGTACTGGCGGCCGTCGGTGAGCTGCAGCACGCTTGTCGGATTGCGCGGTGCGACGCGCTCGTGGCGGCGATCTTCCGGCAGGTCGAGTTCATGCTTGTTGGCCAGCCAGGTCAATTGCGCGGCCAGCTTGTCCTTCTTGCGATCCGACGCAATGACGGTCATTGCGAAACCGTCCTGCAGGGTGCGTGTGACGACGCCTTCGATGCGGCCGATATGATCGATGTAGGCGATGATTTTTTCGCCGGGCATGCCGATGCGGTCGGTGCGAAACGCGACATTGCCCGGTGACATGTCGACGACCTGGCAGGGATGTTCGGTGCGGTCTTCCAGCATGAAGCGTCCGTAAATTTTAACCCGGACGCGCTGAAAGTTTCGCCTTTCAGCTTGGGACGGCGCATAGTCGACCGCCGCTGACCTCATGACTGCCTACACCCCGTTTGGCATCCCGCGCGCCGATGCGAGGAACTTCATCACAGAAGTACAACAAAGCGGGTTAACAAAGGGGAAAAGCGGGCGCTCCAGCGTTTTCCTTTTTGCAGGCCGTGGTGCCAAAACCGCCGCGCAGTTTTGGGCGACGTGCATCAGGTCTCAAAAAACAGCGGACTATTCCTCGCGCCCGCCATCGAAGACGACGAGATGACGGATGCGACGCACCCGGCCGAGCGCCGAGATCGTCTCGGGTGCCCCAAGTTCATCGGGAACAAGCGAGGGAACATCGATCGCCGGGCGATTGTTCAGAAGCTCCTTCTCCGGATCTATGACGCGGATTGAATCGATCAACGCATCGGTGATCGGATCGGCACCCAGCCAGAAGGGTTTCTCCACGGCGCTGATGACGCCCAGGCAGCGCGGATTTTCGACGCCGCCGTCCAGCGGCAGGGCAAGCAGTTCGAACTTATTGGAGCGCCCGTTGCGGCTGAAGCCCTCATAGCTGATGAGCACGACCGATTTCTGCTCGAACACGCCATGGATCAGGCGCGAGACGAGCCGCTGGTCCTTCTCGCGCCTGATCCATGGCGTGTTCGAGCAGAAATCGGT
>NZ_RZPB01000904.1:0-2151 GCF_003998535.1 Mesorhizobium sp. M7A.F.Ca.AU.002.02.1.1
GGCCGAGCGGTGGTCGACGAACAGCTTGGGCTCACCGGCAGGCAGACCGGTCGCCGGGTCGCAGGCGACGCGCATCAGCATCCCGGTCGAGGTGTCGGTGTAGTAAGCGATCGCCCCATCCTCGGTAAAACAGATCGAATTGGAGACGGTGATGTCCGAAAACAGCTGGCGCAGTTCGCCCTTGAAAAACCAGTAGATCGAACCCGCGCCTTTTTCCTCGCCCTTGCCCATGGTGCCCATCCACAGGGCACCACAGGGATGGACGCGGGAATCGTTGGAGCGCGTGACCGGATTGTCGGCCTCGACAGGCGTGTGCAGCGTCAGCTTGCCGGTCGCGACATCGCGGACATAAAGGCCGGTCTCGGCGGCGATCAGCTGGCGCTTGTCGTCGATGACGGCGATGGCGCTCGCCATTTGGCCAAGCTCATGGACGGTGGTCGCGCCGCCGGACAGCCGCTTTTCCAGAAGCTGGCTGTTGACGATGTCAAACCAGTAGAGCGTATCGGTGGCGGGATCGTAGCTCGGCCCCTCGCCGAGCTGGCAGACGTGATCGGAAAAAACCGAAACGATCGCTTCGCTCATCCTGCTTCTCCGAACACCGCATCCCAGGCCGCGACGGCAGCGTGCGCACGCGCGGCCACCTCGTCGACGCTCATGCCCGGCTTGAACAGGCTGGAGCCCAGACCAAAGGCGGTCACGCCGGCAGCCTTGTAGCCGGCAAAATCTTTTTCAGAGACACCGCCGACGGCGCCGACCAATGTCTGCGCCGGCAACACCGCGCGCATCGCGGAAATGCCGCCGGTGCCCAGCACGCTCGCCGGGAAGAATTTCAGGGCCGAGGCGCCGAGTTTGATCGCCAGGAAGGCTTCGGTCGGCGTGAACACGCCGGGCATCGTCACCATGCCGTAATGCATGGCGCGCGCCATCACCTCGGCATCGATGTTGGGACTGACCAGCAGCCGCCCTCCGGCCTGGTGCAAGCCATCGACATCGGCCGGCGTCAGCACCGTGCCGGCGCCGACCAGCGCCGTTTTCGGCAGCACTTGGACGATGCGGGCGATCGACGAGAACGGTTGCGGTGAGTTCAGCGGCACTTCGATCGCCTCGATGCCGGCGTCGAACAGCGCCTGGCCCATGGCCATCGCCTCGGTGGGCTTGAGCCCGCGAAGGATGGCAACCAGGCCGCGCTTGAGTTTTGGAAACGGTGCGGTCTGGCTCATCGGGCAACTCCAATTCTGGCGATCATGCCGTTCTCGCGCGCCGCCTCGACGAGACCGGCACGCACTGCCTCGTCGGCGTCGACGGCCCGGAGCTCAAGCCCAGCAAGCCCAAGTGCGGCCTGGTAGAGTGCGGCCAGCGCGCCGGAGGCAATCAGCACCACGGGTTCGGCGCCGGCGCCATGCCGGCGGCTGGCGGAGGCGATCTCGCCGCCGATCAAAAGGCCGGACAGGCAGGCGGCGGCATCGTCGGCTTTCAGATCCTGCAGCAGGCCGGCGGCCCGGATCGAAAACAGTCGCGAGGTGATATCGCCGCCTTCGCCCAATGCGGTTTCGCACCAGCGGCGGAAGAACGGATTGTCCGATGTGACGGGCTTCGGATGTTCGCCGAGCGAATGGCGCAGGATCGAGTGCGCGGCAAGCACGGAAAACAGCTCGCCGGTCGGCCAGGTGCCGAAGCCGGTAACGGCGCCATCCTCGACCAGCACCCATTTCGAATGGGTGCCGGGCATGCAGACCAACTGGCGCCCCCTGGCCGGCAGGCCGGCGCCGGCAAGCTGGGTTTCCTCGCCGCGCATGACGTCGGGCGCGTCAGTCAGCCGCTGGGCCAGACCCGGAACGATGCGGATGTCACGGCTCTGTCCGGGCACGCTGGCGGCGCCCGCAAGGATGGCGGTAAGCGGCGCCGGCACGGTGACATAGGGCGCTTCGAGCCAGCCCTGGCGGGACCCGGCCATGCCGCAGATGATGACGGGCAGCGCCGCTGGTGCTCCCATCGCCGCCAGATGCCCTTCGAGGATGGTCGAAAAGCCCTTTTGCTGCGCGGTGATCAGGCCGTCATCGCCGCGGCGTTCGGCAAGCATCTTGCCTTGCCCGTCGATCAGCCAGACCCGCATGCGGGTCGTGCCCCAGTCGACGGCGGCGACCGCCGGTG
>NZ_RZPB01000905.1:0-2150 GCF_003998535.1 Mesorhizobium sp. M7A.F.Ca.AU.002.02.1.1
GTCCTCACCGAGGCCGGCGTCGAGATGCTGCCCAGGCTGACCATGGCCTTCCAGGAGATCGGCAGCGTCGCGCGCCAACTGGGCGGCGATGCGTTCCGCCCGCGCCTCGTGGTGTCGGTGCCGCCATCCATGGCCATGGGTTGGCTTTCGCAGCGCCTCACTGGTTTTGTCTCCAGCCATGGCGCCGTCGACATATCGCTCAGAGGCGAGGATGACCCGGTGCCGTTCGACCGTGAGTTGATCGACATCAGGCTCACTTATGGCCCGCACTATCGCGAGCACCCGACCGAGGACATCGTCCAGGACGCAGTCTATCCCGTGTGTGCACCCGGGCTGGCGGACACGATCAAACCCGAAGGCCTCGCCAGCCTGCCGCTTATCCATACCGGCTGGGGACCGACCGGTGCGTCCTTTCCGTCCTGGCACAACTGGTTCGAGGCGGCCGGCATCGAACCCGGCCGGGCAGCGCAGCGCGGCCTCTCGGCCAACTCATCGCGCGCAGCACTCGACCTTGCCATTTCGGGATTGGGCGTGGCGCTGGCGCAAGGGATCTACTGTGCCGAGGCGCTGGAGGACGGCCGACTTGTCAGGCCCCTCGCCCAAATGGTCGAGCTGCGCCAGCCCTATTGCCTGACGATCCCGGCGCGCAGCGCCAGACGCGATGTCGTGGACGCATTTCGCCAGTGGCTGATCGACGAGTGCCGGCGCGCAGTCGGCTCGCCGGCACTGCGTTGACGCGACACGCGGCAATCGTCAGAGGTGCCCGCTCAATGCCTCAGCCATGTCCTTGTTTGTCGCCACGGGGATGATCTCGAATTCCACCAGATCCGCCCATTCGATGACCCAACGCTGCAGCAGCGTGACGTCATCGGCCTCCACCAGCAGGAAGCAGCGGCTCATGTCCGCCGCGATCCAGCTGTGGTGCACGAGCAGCTCGTCCGGTTTCAGGCGGCCGCGGTCGCGAAAGCGGCGATAGATCTCCTTGCGATCACAGCCGGTGAAATCCTCGATCACGATAAACTGCATGTTCTACCCCCGATCAAATTACCGCCCCGGCCGGTCCAACCGCTCCAGGAACCACTGCGTCAGCCGCACCCAGACCTCGTCCTTCTCACCGGAATCCTCCCAGCCATGATCGAGGTTGGGATTGTCATTCACCTCGATGACGAAGACGCCGTCCTTGGTCTCCTTGAGGTCGACGCCATAGAGCCCGTCGCCGATGCAGCGCGCCGCCTTCACTGCCGTCTCGACGACATGCGCCGGCGTTTCCTTCAGCGTGAAGGTCTTGATGCCGCCCTGGTCGGGCTTGCCGTTGGCCTTGTGGTTGACGATCTGCCAGTGCTTCTTGGCCATCAGATAGTGCACGGCAAACAGCGGCTGGCCGCCGAGCACGCCGACACGCCAATCATATTCGGTCGGAATGAATTTCTGCGCGATCAGAAGGTCGGAATCCTCCAGCCATTCGGTGGCGAGCGTCTTCAGTTCCTCGAAATTGGCGCATTTCTTGACGCCGCGCGAGAACGACGAATCCGGGATCTTCAGCACCAGCGGAAAGCCCAGCGTCTGCGCCGCCAGTTCGAGATCCGAGGTGCCGGCGATCATCACCGTCGGCGGCACCGGCACCTTGTTGTAGGCCATCAGCTCGTTGAGATAGACCTTGTTGGTGCAGCGGATCATCGACAGTGGATCGTCGATCACCGGCATGCCTTCCTGCTGGGCGCGGCGGGCGAAACGATAGGTGTGGTTGGAGATCGAGGTGGTCTCGCGGATGAACAGCGCGTCGTAATTGGCGAGCTTGGCCAGGTCCCGCTTGGTGATCGGCTCGATTTCGACGCCCATCTTCTCGGCGATCTTGGCCCAATAGCGCAGCGACGAGATCTCCGAGGGCGGCAATTCCTCATGCGGGTCGACCAGCGTGGCGAAGGTATAGCGCGCCGGCGTGCGGCCCTTGGTGTCGCGCCACTCCCGGTTGGTGTAGGTTTCCAGGCACTGTATGAAGCTTTTTTCCTCGTCCTCGGTCATCCGCGCCAGCGGATGGAAGCCGATCTTGCGGATCGAGGCCCATTCGGCGCTGTCCTTGATGTGGACTTCGAGCGCCGAATGGGCCTCGATCCGCAAGATCGGCTTCCATCCGCTGGCGCGGATGACCG
>NZ_RZPB01000906.1:0-2143 GCF_003998535.1 Mesorhizobium sp. M7A.F.Ca.AU.002.02.1.1
GACGGCTCTTTCGCCGCCGAACTGGGCAAGCAGTTCCAGAGCTACGAAAGGCTCGAATTCCACCTCGCTCCGCCGATCATGGGCCGTCGCGGCAATGACGGAAGCCCGCGGAAATCGAGCTTCGGCCCGTGGATGATGAAGGGTTTTCGCGTGCTGGCGGCGATGAAGGGCCTGCGCGGCACTGCCTTCGACCTGTTCGGCTACACCGCCGAACGGCGCATGGAGCGGCAGCTGCTGGCGCGGTACGAGGCGGATCTGGAGCTCATCGCCGGATCGTTGGCCCCAGCCAGGGTCGATGCGGCGGTTGCGCTGGCCTCGGTGCCTGCCCTCATCCGCGGCTATGGCCACGTCCGCCAAGCCAGCGCGCAAAAGGCCGCCGGCGAGCGCCAAAGGCTGCTCGAACGCCTGTCGAGTACGCCGGCGCGGCCCGAACTTCAGGCCGCCGAATGACCGATACGCCTTGTTTACCTGAACGACAGTTTCCTTGCTTTCCGCTGCGTCACCCGGCTTGACGGCAGGAGCGCGAGGGTCTCTCTAAATCTTTCTTAAGGCGGATGTGGCACTGCTTGGCTCCCCAGGGTTGGGATTCAGGCGTTGAATCTGCGAAAAAAGAACGAGATCCCGGTCGACGTCTATATTCCGTTCGTGGAAACCCTGTTTCGCGACGGGCTGACGCTTTCGATCGGCATTCTCGCGCAGACTTTCCTGATCGGCCTGGTCTGGTGGAAGGGCGGCGATCCGCGGTATTTGCTGGTCGCGATCTCGATGGTTCTCATCGGTGTGTTCCGCATGAGAAACTTTCGAAAATACAACAGCATGCCGTCGCCGACGACCTGGGAAGAGGCGCACAAGCGTGAGAATGACTACATTCTCTATGGCTCCCTGCATGGCTTGACGCTTGGCGCTTTCTGCCTGCTCGGCATCTATTTCGCGCGCGATGGTTTCGCCGAAATCGCCTCCGTTTGCCTGACGCTCGCGACGGCGACCTCCATCGCCGGCCGCAACTACGGCTCGCCGCGCATGGTCACCATCCTGACCATTGCCTTGACCTGGCCGATCTCGCTTGGCTTCCTGCTGCGCGGCGACATCTACCATGTCCTCCTCGGGCTGCTGTCGGCGCCGTTCCTGTTCGCCATCCGGAAATTCGCCAACACCGTACGCGATGTGCTTTTTGCGGCCGTCTCGGAAGAGAAGAAGGCCAACCGCATTGCCCAGCGCTTCAACCGGGCGCTCAACACCATGTCGCACGGCCTTGTCATGCTCGGTCCGGACGGCCGCGTCGCGGTGGCCAATGCCGAGGCCGCGCATCTGATGTCGCTCAAGTCGCCCGACGCGCTGCTCGGACGGTCGATCCACGGTCTGTTGATGCGCGGTGTCGCCGGCGGCATGCTGGCGCCCAAGGATTGCCGCTACATCGAGGCGCAGCTGACGCGTGCCCTGCGTGAGGGTCGCGACCGCAAGGTGCTGGTTTCCCTCGCCAACGGCCAGCATTACGAGTTCTCGGCTCGCGAGGGCAGCCAGGAACTGGGCGTCATCACCTTCGAGGACGTCACCGCCCGTGTCGAGGCGGAAGACAAGATCCGCTTCATGGCACGCTACGACAATCTCACCGGCCTGCCCAACCGGGCCTATTTCCATGAATTGGTGGGCGAGGCCATGGCGTCCGGCGATCGCGACCGTCTCTGCGGCCTTGCGGTGCTCGATCTCGACGATTTCAAGAGCGTCAACGACACGCTTGGCCATCCGATCGGCGACGGCTTGATCTATGCCGTTGCCGAGCGGCTTGGCGCCATTGCCAAGCAAGATATCACGGTCAGCCGTTTCGGTGGCGACGAGTTCATGATCTTCTTCGACCGCGTCGAGGATGAGAGCCATCTGACCAGCCAGCTCGACGAGATATTCGCCGGCCTGCAAGGGGAAGTCGACGTCGCCGGTCACGGGCTGCGCATTCAGGCCAGCGGCGGCGCGGTGCTGTCACGGGTCAAGGATACCGATGTCGACGCCATGATCGTGAAGGCGGACCTGGCGCTCTACAAGGCCAAGGAACTCGGCAAGAACAGCTGGCGATTGTTCGAAGCTTCGATGGATGCCGCCTTCCGCAACCGTCAGCTGATGAAGGCGGATCTGCGCACCGCGGTAGAGG
>NZ_RZPB01000907.1:0-2135 GCF_003998535.1 Mesorhizobium sp. M7A.F.Ca.AU.002.02.1.1
GTCGAGACGGGCAGCCTCGATGACTTCCTTGCTGACGCGCTGCATGCCGGCCAGCAGCACCAGGGTGGGGAAGCCGAGCCAGTGCCAGACGTTGGCGAACAGGACGCTGCCGAGTGCGGTGTGTTCGTTGCCGAGCCACGGTATGGCGCCGATGCCGACCAGCGCCAGCGTCTGGTTCACCAGGCCGAACAGCGGATGCAGGAACAGTTTCCACAGGAAGCCGACGATGACCGCCGACAGCACGACCGGAAGAAAGACGATGACCTGGTGGATACGGTGGCCGGGCAGCGCCTTCAGCAAGGCATAGGCGAGCAGGAAAGCGGTGCCGTTCTCGAACACCATCAGCGCCACGAAGGCGATGATGTTGTGCTTCAGCGCATTCCAGGTCCAGTCGCTGTAAGGCTGTTCAAACAGCACCTTGCGGAAGTTTTCGAAGCCGATGAATCCGGTCGGCTGCAAGCCGTTGAACTCATAGAAGGCAAGGCGGAAGGCTGAGAGCAGCGGCCAGAGCACGAACAGCACCATGACCACCAGGGCCGGTGTCAGCAGGGACGCGATCCAGAGTGACCGGCGCCACGGAAAGGCTTTTGTGGTGTGGCGCCGGCCGCTGTTCATGTCACTTGCCCTGGAAAGGCTTGTACCATTTGGCGAGGCCGTTGGTCAGGTCGGCGGCCAGCTGGTCCGGGGTGATCGAACCCGACATCATCTTGGTGATGTCGCCCTGCAGCAGCTCCGATCCCGTCGGTTTCTCGAAACGGAAGTAGACGACATTGATATGCGGCATGGCGGTTTCGTTCAACTTGGCGACATGGGCGAGAAGCTCGTCCTTGATGACGACGCCCTTGATCGGCGAGATGTTGCCGAGCAGAGCGGAGAACTTGTCGCCGAACTCCTTTGTGCCCATCCAGTTGACCAGCTTGAGCGCGGCCTCCTTGTTGGCCGACTTGGCGTTGACCGCATAGCCGCCGTCGAAGAACTTGGTCACCTGCGGCGTATCGCCGGCCTTGACCACTGGCGGGGCGACGAAGTCCATGTTGATGGCCGGGTTCTGGGTGCGATAGCTGGCGATGTCGAAGCTGCCGCCGGCAAGCATCGCCGCTTTGCCGCTGATGAACAGCTGGCCGGCGGTGTCATAGTCGATACCTTCGAAGCCGGGCGGCATGTAGTCGCGCAATTCGAGCAGCTTGCCGAGTGCGGCGACATAGCGCGGGTCCTTGAAGGTGGTCTTGCCCAACGTCAGGTCGCTGACGAAATCCTGGCCGAGGAACGGGTTGGTGAAGATGGCGACGAACATCTCGTTGAACCAGCTTGTGCCCATGCCGTTGGCGAGGGGATAAATACCCTTGTCCTTCAGCGCCTTGCTGACGGTTATGAACTCATCCCATGTGGTCGGCGGGGTCAACCCGGTCTTGGCGAAGACGTCCTTGTTGATGAACAGGCCGAGCGTCTGCGAAGCGAAGGGCAGCGAATAGACCTTCTTGTCGGCGCGATAGGTGCCGGCCACCAGCGCATCGGCGGGCTGGTTGGCGAGCGAAGGCACCGTGGTCAGATCCTGTGGTTCAAAATAGCCGGCCTTCACGAACTGCTCGAGCCAGCCATAGGCGTGGGTGTGGATGACGTCGCCACCCTTGCCGGCGGCCAGGGCCGTCGAGACGATGGTCGGATAGTTCTCGTCCGGGAAGGACTCGAACTTCACATGGATGTCCGGGTTGGCCTTGGTGAAATCGGCGAAAAGTTCGTTGTAGGCGGCCTTGTCTTCCTGGCGCCAGGTCCAGAACGAGATGTCGGTGGCATGCGCCACGCTGGCTGCCAATCCCCATGCGAAAGACGCGGCCGCGAGGGCCAGCCCAATCCTTCTCCTGCTCATGTTGCAATCTCCCAATCGCGCTTGATGCGCTTTTTACGACGATTATCAAATCATAGTTCTTGCCGTCTGGAAAGATAGTTTGTAAAGTTTCCTAACTAACGTGGATTGGACGCGGCAGCCCGGCTTGCGCGGTGGATATGGTGACCCAGAAAATCATTGCAGGCGTGGATATAGGCGGCACCAAGACGCGCATCATGGCGTGCCAGGGCGAGCGCATCGCCGACGAGGTGCTGGTGACGGAGAGCTGGCGCATTCGCCAGATGGAGAC
>NZ_RZPB01000908.1:0-2134 GCF_003998535.1 Mesorhizobium sp. M7A.F.Ca.AU.002.02.1.1
GCCTGGGCCGATGTAACGGGCGAACCAGGCTGGAGCTCTACCGAGAAGGCAAGCCGGATGGCTGGCTTGCCTTCGAAGCGGTCGGGATCAGACCTTGGCGACGATCCGCATGAAGGCCGGCATGTCATCGCCGAAGCCAACGGTGGAATCGTTGTCTTCCTGGTGACGTTGGCGGGCAGGGCGGCTGTTGTCTCGCTGCGGCCGGGTATCGCCGCGTTCCGGTGCGCGCTGTTCGTTGCGATCGGACGATTTGCGCTCGGTGTTTTCCGAACGGATCGCTTCCTTGCGCGAGCGCCGTTCGCCGACGTCGGCGGCTGCCGCTGCGACCTCGGCCGCCGGCTGGTCCTCGCGGACTGTTTCCGGTGCCGTGTCTTCGCTGCGCTTGGCGTGGCGTTCGCGCGGTTTGCGCTCGCCGCCCTTTTCCCTGCTGCGGTCGTCGTCCTTGCGACCGGCGCGGCGCGGTGCGCCCTTGCCACGGCGCGGAGCATCGTCCTCGCCGCCTTCGCTGGCAACCACCGTCGACAAGTCGCCGTCATGCCATTCGATCTTGTTGCCGATCAGCCGCTCGATGGCGTCGATGTATTTGGTGTCCGACTTGGTCGCGATGGTGAAGGATTTTCCGGAGCGTCCGGCGCGGCCGGTACGGCCGATACGGTGGACATAATCCTCGGCATGGATCGGCACGTCATAGTTGAAGACATGGCTGACGTCGGGGATGTCCAAGCCGCGCGCGGCGACGTCGGAAGCGACGAGGTAGCGCAGCTTGCCGTCGCGGAAATTGGCCAGCATCTGCATGCGCGCGCGCTGGTCCATGTCGCCATGCAGCGCACCGGCGTCGAAATCATACTTCAGCAGCGAGCGGAACAGTTCCGACACTTCGACCTTGCGGTTGCAGAAGATGATGGCGTTCTTCAGTTCGGCATCTTCGGCCTTGATCAGGTTGCGCAGCGTCTCGCGCTTGTCCCACGGCTTGGAGCCTGATTTGACCAGCCGCTGGGTGATGTTGGTGGCGGCGGACGCGGCCTTCGAGACCTCGACGCGCACCGGCGCATGCAGGAATTTCTCGGTCAGCTTGGTGATTTCCGGCGGCATCGTCGCCGAGAAGAACAGCGTCTGCCTGGTGAACGGGATCATCTCGCAGATGCGCTCGATGTCGGGAATGAAGCCCATGTCGAGCATGCGGTCGGCTTCGTCGATGACGAGGATCTCGACGCCATTGAGCAACAGCTTGCCGCGCTCGCGGTGATCGAGCAGGCGGCCGGGCGTCGCGATCAGCACGTCGACGCCGCGCTCCAGCTTCTTGTTCTGTTCGTCGAATGAGACACCGCCGATCAGGAGCGCGATGTTGAGCTTGTGGTTCTTGCCATATCGGATGAAATTCTCTTCGACCTGCGCGGCGAGTTCGCGCGTCGGCTCCAGGATCAGCGTGCGCGGCATACGGGCGCGGGCCCGGCCGTTTTCGAGGCGGGTCAGCATCGGCAGCACGAAGGAAGCCGTCTTGCCAGTGCCGGTCTGGGCGATGCCCAAAATATCCTTGCCGAGCAAGGCGTGCGGGATCGCACCAGCCTGGATCGGCGTCGGCTGGGTGTAGCCGGCGTCGGTGACTGCGGAAAGGACCTTCGGCGACAGGCCGAGGTCTGCGAAGGTCAACGCTTCTTGAGCGGTCGTGGTGTCTGAGGACAAGTGTTGTTGTCTTTGGCTGGTTCGGGGAAGCGCAACGGCGTCTAATGGCGTCGCGGCAAGCGCCACGCGCCTGCAAGATCGGTATTGCAATTAGGAGCAAGCCCTCGATTTGTCAACAGAAACGGGCAGCAATGGCACGATTGTGAAGTTGTAACCTTAATCGGGATGCTTAATCGACCTGTCGGTCGCAGAGCCGGCTCAATAGCGGAACTGTTCGGCGAGAATACGCTCGTTCCAGGAATGATTGGGATCGAACAGCAACGTTGCTGTCGCCGTGGGTGATTCTCGCACCGTCACCGAGGTCACCGCCTTGACCTCGGTATGGTCGGCGGCGGCGTTCACCGGCCGCTTTTCCGGCTCGCGGATGTCGAAGCGCACCGTCGCTTTGTTGGAGAGCAGCGCGCCGCGCCAGCGGCGCGGGCGAAACGGGCTGACCGGGGTCAGCGCCAGC
>NZ_RZPB01000909.1:0-2130 GCF_003998535.1 Mesorhizobium sp. M7A.F.Ca.AU.002.02.1.1
GCTGCTGGAGCGCAACCTGTCGTGGTCGAGACCTTTCCGTCTGCCGTCACCGCGCTGGCGCTGTCGCCATTGGGCGAACTGACGGTCGGGCTGGAAAGCGGCAAGTTGCTGATTGGCGGCAGCGACGTTTCACTGCCGGCCGGGATCAGCTGCATCACCGCACTAGCCTATGCGGATGACGGCACGCTGTGGCTGGCCAACGGCTCGACCGAGCATGCGCCATCGCAATGGGCCGCCGATCTGATGAAGAAGGGCGTGTCCGGTTCGCTCTGGAAGCGAGGCGCCGCAGGCGGTGATTTCCGCAAACTCGCCGGCGACATTGCCTTTCCCTACGGGCTGCATCCTGTCGGCGAGGATCTGCTGGTTAGCGAAAGCTGGCGTCACCAGCTTGTTCGCTTCGATGGCGCTACCGGCAACCGCTCGACGGTGCTTGCACATCTGCCGGGATATCCCGCGCGGCTGTCGCCGTCCGCCGATGGTGGGGCCTGGCTGACCTTGTTTGCGCCGCGCAACCGGCTGATCGAATTCGTGCTGCAGGAAACGCATTACCGGCAGGACATGCTGAGCCAAGTGCCGCCGGCCTACTGGATCGCGCCGGCACTGGCGTCCAGCCGCAGCTTCCTCGAGCCGCTGCAATGCGGCGGCATCCGCACCATGGGCATCCACAAGCCGTGGTCGCCGAGCCGCTCCTATGGGCTGGTGGTCAGGCTCGACCAGAAGATGCAGCCGCTGTTCAGCCTGCACAGCCGCGCCAATGGAACGCGTCATGGCATCTGCAGCGTTGCGGAAAAGGATGGCCGGCTGTTTGTCGCCTCCAGAGGCGGCGACTGCGTGCTGGCGATCGATGCGGGAGGTTTTTGATGGAACCGATCGTTCGGCTGGAAAACGTCACCAAGAATTATCGTGGCGTGCCTGCGGTGAAGAACGTCAGCTTCGAATTGCGCAAGGGCGAGATCCATGCGCTGCTCGGCGAGAACGGCGCGGGCAAATCGACGCTGACCAAGATCATCGCCGGTGTGGTCGATGCCACTTCGGGCAAGATGTTCCACAATGGGCAAGAGATCGCCTACGCCTCGCCGCACGCAGCGCTTGAAGCCGGCATCGCCATGGTGTTCCAGGAGACCAGCCTGGTGCCGTCGATGACGGTGGCGCAGAACCTTTATCTCGGCACCGAAAAGTTCCTCAACCGGCTGCGCGGCACCTACATTTCAGCGCAGCAGTTCCTGCAGTCGCTGAATTTTCCGGTCGACCCCAACGCCATGGTGGCAACGTTGGGCGCCGCCAAGCGGCAGATGGTCGAGATCGCGCGCGCCGTCCACCACAATGCCGAGATCATCATCTTCGACGAGCCGACGGCGACGCTGACGCCGGAGGAGAAGCGGCACTTCTTCGCGCTGATCCGCCGGCTGAAGGCGGGCGGCGTCTCGATCGTCTTCATCAGCCATGCGCTGGAAGAGGCGCTCGATATCGCCGACCGCATCACCATCCTGCGCGACGGCGAGCTGGTCATTACCGACGACACATCCGCCTTCGACCGCGACAGGATCGTTTCCGCCATGGTCGGGCGCACGCTATCGGGACAGATCTACCGCCAGCGCGACGAAGCGAAGCTGCGCAAGGCGGGCAAGAAAGTGCTGTCGGTGCAGGACATTTCGATGAGCAATGTCGTGCGCAACACCTCTTTTTCGATCTTCGAGGGCCAGATCACCGGCGTGTTTGGGCTGATCGGCTCCGGCCGCACCGAGACATTCAAGATCGTCTCAGGCATCTACAAACGGGATTTCCTGCGCGGGGGCGCGATTGAACTCGATGACAGACCGGTGCGCTATCTCGTGCCGAGCGAAGCGGTGGCCGACGGCATCGTCTATGTCACCGAGGACCGCAAGAGCGAAGGCATCTTCGAGACGATGGGCATTGCCGAAAACCTGTTCGGCGGACTGCTGGCGGCGGGCCGCGAAAAGGCCTGGGTGATCAACACGCAGGAGATGCGCGCGCTCTCGGCCGAATGGACGAAGACGCTGAACATCAAGGCAATCAACGACAATGCGCGCGTCGTCGAGCTGTCAGGCGGCAACCAGCAGAAGGTGGTGATCGGCAAGGGGCTGGTGCAGAAGCCGCGCATCGTCATCT
>NZ_RZPB01000090.1:0-12718 GCF_003998535.1 Mesorhizobium sp. M7A.F.Ca.AU.002.02.1.1
CAGCAGGGTCTTGCGCTCGTTGTCGCTGACCGGCAGCATCTGCGCGATCAGCGAGCCGATCGCGCCGCCTGTCATGATGATCGGTCCTTCCGCGCCGAACGGTCCGCCGGAACCGATCGAGATCGCCGACGACAGCGGCTTCAGGATCGCCACCTTGGCGTCGAGTTTCGAGCGCCCGAGCAGGATCGCCTCGATGGCTTCGGGAATGCCGTGGCCGCGGATCTTCTCGCTGCCATAGCGCGCCATCAGGCCGATGATCAGCGCACCGATCACCGGAACGAGGACGGCGGCAAGCCCAAGCGGCGTGTTCTCGAGCTTCAGGTCGGCAAGCGAGAACTGGCCGAAATAGGCAATGTTGGTGGCAAGCCGGATCAGCTTCAAAAGCGCGATGCCGGCAAACAACCCGGCTGTCGCCACCACCACGGCAATGGCGGCGACGAGCAGAACCCTGGGATCCGTGGTGAAATCGCGCAGGTGCTCCGGGTTCGAATGATGGGTCTTCATGGCAGTTGCTTCCTGGCGGCGGCCGTATGTCTGGGGTGCGGCACGGTCGAAGCGGCCAGCCGGGTTTGTCGGTGGCTATGTATCGTAACACGATATAAATATTCAAGCCGGTTTCGCCCGAAATCCGTTTGAGCTTTCGCCGGAAAACGAACACATGTCTGATATGTCGCAGCCACGAGAACAACGTCCCGCCATCAGCCAGGCCGATTACCAGCGGCTGTCGGAGTTTCGCTACCTGATCCGCCGGTTCCTCGAATTCAGCCAGGTCCAGGCGGAAGACGCCGGCCTGACCCCGCGCCAGCATCAGGCGCTGCTGGCGATCAAGGGATTCCCCGGCGGCGGCCCGGTGACGGTTGGCGATCTCGCGGAACGCCTGCGCATTCGCCACCACAGCGCCGTCGAACTGGTCAACCGTCTCGGCGAGGCAGGGCTGGTCACAAGGGATCAGGACAAGGACGACCATCGCCGCGTGCTGCTGCAACTGACCGAGCGCGCCGACGATTGCCTGGCCGAGCTGTCGGCGGCGCATCTCGACGAACTGTCACGCATCGAACCGATGCTGCGGCGGCTGCTCGATCGAGACCGTGGGTAGTCGACTACTACTGCAGCGACTTCAGCAGATTGTCGATCGTGAACGGATTGGCCTTCGGCTTGGCCGGCGGCGGATTGTCGTTGGCCTGCGGCAGCGGCGCCCGCTCCACCTTCGGAGACTGCGCGGCCTTGCGTTCGGCTTCGAGCCTTGCCTTTTCCTGCGAGGCAATACGCATCGCCTCTTCCGCCTTCTGCCGCTCCTGCTCGGCCTGCGCCTTGGCGGCCTCGTCGGCGGCCTGCTTTTCGGCAGCCGCCTTCGCTTCGGCATCGGCCTTGGCTTTGGCATCTGCGTCCGCCTTGGCTTTCGCCTCCGCGTCGGCCTGAGCCTTTGCGTCCGCCTCAGCCTGAGCCTGTGCATCCGCTTCGGCCTTGGCCTTGGCGTCAGCTTCGGCTTTGAGCCGCGCTGCTTCCTCCTGCCGGCGCAATTCCTCGGCCGCCTTGTCGCGAGCATCCTGCCGCGCAGCGTAATAGCGCACTTCGCGCCGCAGCCGCTGCTTCTCGAGCAGCGCGGCCTGCATCGCCTCGACGCGCTGCTGCTCCTTCTCCAGCGCGCGCTGGGTCAGGAACTGCGCCAGCGGCTCACTGTCGAATGCTCGTTTGACCGCGCCGAACGGCCCTTCGGCGGTGAAATTCACAACCGGCTCGGAGCCGACCAGCGCCTCGTCGCCAGGCCGATAGGTGATCGCACCCTTGGCCGACACCGTGGCCGCGTTGAGATCCGCCGTGATGTCGGCGGACAAGGTCGCCGCTGGATTTTCCAGGCTGACCGGCGGCGCCCGCAGCGTGCCGCCGGCAACCGTGAAGGCTATGTCGGTATCGCCAGCGGCAAAGCTGCCATCAGCGGCAATCTCGGGCGCGAAGCCGGCGGTCTTGGCCGCATCGATGTCGCGCCCGATCGCATCCGCCTTGGCGAGGAACGCACTGAACGCATCTGGATTGAGGCCAGCAACTTTCACGCCCTTCAACGCCGCAGTTCCGGAGCCTGACAAGGCAGCCACCATCCCTTCGACCGATTTGCCGCTGCTTGACAGCGCCGTCGAGAAATCGCCGATGCCGCTGATGCCGGCATCCGGCAGCACGGTCGCCAGATCGGCGCCCGCCAGTTTCATCTGGCCAGAGAACAGTCCGGTGCCGTTGTTGTTCTTCAACTCGAATAGGCCGGTCAGCGCCCCGCCCAGCAACTTCGCCTTGAGATCCGAAACGCGGATGCCTTCCTGGTCGAGCTTGAGCGAAAAGGCGGCGTCATAGGCGGTGGCGAACCGGCCGGCGGCCAGTGCTGCCGTCGTCAGGTCGAGGTCGGCGGTGAATGGCAGGCTGGATTTCTGGCTGAACGGTGTCGCCGGCCACACGCCACCCTTGCCTGCCCGGTCTTTGGCTGCGCCCTCCTTGTCGGCTAGAAAGGCGGAGTCGCCGAACAGCGCCACCGCCAGGGGATCGAGGTCGAGTTCGTCGAGCGCCAGCGCCCCGGCCAGATGTGGCACGCCGTCCTTTACATCGATATTGACGTCGCCGGACACCGCCGCTTCGTTGATGGCGCCGCTGAGTTCGTCCAGCACCAGCAGGCCGTTGCCGTAGTCGCCCTGCGCGGCGAGCGACGTCGACATGCCCGCCCCCATGCCTGGCAGGCCGATGCCCGACGTCATCAGCCACGGCTCGATGTCGGCGGCATCGAGGCTGAGCTTGCCCTTGGCGGCGAGGCCTTGCGGCGTGTCGGCGATCGTTCCCTCGAAACCGGCCTTGAAGTCATTGCCGGCAAGGCTGAAATTCGTCGCCAGGCCGCCGCCAAACGTGCCCTTGGCCTGAATATCGGTGTTTGCCTCGCCCAGCATGCCGAGCGGCAGCGCCGGCAGGCCATAGAGCGCCAGCAGCGCGGTGGCATCAGGGTTCTTGGCGTTGAAGGTCAGCGCCACCGGCGCTTCGAGAAGCTTGTCCACCACGCCCTTCCCCGACAGCGACGCCGAAAAGGCCGAGCCGCCGGCCTTGCCTTGCCCGCTTACCGCCAGGCCCGTGGTGCCGTCGCCATTGTCGGCTGCACTCGCCACCAGGTCGATGCGCGCATCCTGGAACAGCTCGGGATAGGCAGCAGCACGGCTCGACAGTCCCCTGAGCACGGCACTGTCGGGATAGTGCTGGGCGGCGACATCGATCAGCGGCTTCAGATCGACGGCAACCACCGACGCATCGAGCTTGCCGGTCGGGCTCGCGGGGAAATCCTTGATCCGGCCGGTGGCGCTGATCGAGGCGCCGGCCAGCCCGCCCACCGAAAGCCGGTCGATTTCGAGCAGCCCGTCGCGCAGCCTGAGCGCCGTGTCGACCGTGTCGGCGGTCAACCCACCGGCGTTGACCGGCCCGGCCTTGATCTGGAAATCGAGGTCGCGGTCGGCAAAGCGATTGGCGCCCTTGTCGCTGACGAAGATCGAGGCGAAGGCCGCCAGCCCGTCGACATCGAGATCACCGCCTTCAAGCCGCATCAGCACCGAGGGCTTGGCATCGTCGGGCTGGCTGGAATCGATGCGGCCGGAAAACTTCGCCTTGCCCAGGATCAGTTCGAGATCGCTGAAGGCCTGGCGCTTCTGCGAGAGGTCGACCTTGGCCTTGAAGCCGGCGGCCGGCAGGCGGCGGATCGCCTCGTCGACATCCTTCGACAGCCAGGCGGCAAAGCCGGAAGGTTGGGCCACGGCCAGCAGCAGCGAGCCGTTGAAGCCGAAATGACCCTCCAAATTGAGCACCAGCATGCCATCCGCTTCCAGCGTGGTGCGGCCGGGCAAGGTCGCGGCAAGCGATTTCACCGACCAGCCGCCATCGACCGGCTCGGCGGAAAGATGCACGTCGCGCACCGTGGTGTCGCCGACCACCACCGCCGGCAGCTTGACCTCGACCGTGCCGGGGATGGTCGGCTTCGGCATATCGAGCAGCGCTTGCTCGAACGCCGCGATGCGCTGGTCCAGCGTCAGGCCGGCGCCGGCTTCGGCGCCCACCGCCTCGTCGAACTGCACCTGCGCGCCATTGGCCTCGATGGCGAAACTCGGTTTCAGCCCGAGATCGACAGAAGCCTTGCCATCGGCGGTGTAGGGGTTGTCGAGAGGCCCGGTCTCGAAGCGGAATTCGTCGACACCCAGCTTCTGGTGGTCTAGCGAAAACTTGCCGTTCAGCCGAAAGCCCGGATCGGGCTTGCCGGCCGAGACTTTCACCGTCTCGCCATCGGTGCCGCGCAGCTCGGCGCTGTTCTTGTCGGCACCATTCTTGTCAGGATTTGAAATCTTGAACTGGCCGGAGTAGACGGCGGCTCCATTGACGATGCCGGCATTGCCGTCGGTCTCGATGACCAGCGGATACGCGTCCGGATTGGCTTT
Organism: Mesorhizobium sp. M7A.F.Ca.AU.002.02.1.1; assembly: GCF_003998535.1. Lineage (NCBI taxonomy): Bacteria > Pseudomonadati > Pseudomonadota > Alphaproteobacteria > Hyphomicrobiales > Phyllobacteriaceae > Mesorhizobium > Mesorhizobium sp. M7A.F.Ca.AU.002.02.1.1. The sequence continues at coordinate 4,449 of NZ_RZPB01000090.1, forward strand.
CAGCCGAAACCGCATCTGTCCTGAGCCTTCGGCCTTGCCGGTGGACGCGGTGACCGCGGTGCGCAACCCGTCCAGCCGCAGCGTGCCGTCCATGCGCCATGGGCCGGCCAGCGACTTGGCCGAGACGGTCGAATTGATCTCGGAAAACAGATGGCTGCGCCCGCCAGCGGCATGGCGAACTTCGATCTGACCCTCCGTCACCGTCAGCTTCTCGATCGAGATCTGGCTGGGGTCGAAGGGCGAGGACGGCCGCATCGCCCAGTCGACCGTGCCGTCATTGGCGATATCGATGGTCGCTTTCGGCCGCACCAGCCGCATGTCGAAGATCAGCACTTCACCGCGCAGGAAGGGCGCCAGTTCCGCGTCCATTGAAAACGTCTCGACCGTCATGGCCGGCTGGCCGTTGGGGCCGCCGGCGACGGCGACATTCGAGAAGGTCACCGAGGGAAACGGCAACAGCCTTGCGGTGGCGTCGCCCTGCACGGTCACCTTGCGGCCGAGAATGGCGCTCGCCTCGCGCTCGAAGTCGGCGCGGTAGCCGGTCCAGTCGATAAAATACGGCACCACCAGCGCCGCACACAGCACCAGCACGAACAGGCCACCGAAGATCACGAACAGGCGTGCGAGCATCAGCTCCGAATGGGTTGATTGAAATTCTGCCGCACTCTACCCGCATCCGCGTGTCGATAAAGAGGCAATTCATCCAGTTGCGCGATCTCCGGTGATCTGAAACAAATCCCGGCGAAGCGGAGAAATCGGATGTCGGGCAAGAACTGGGATCGCGTGCCGATCGATGCGCAAAGTGTCGACGCTCCGCTGTCCCTTTCGGCGGTCTTTCTTGTCGTCGCCGTCGCCAGCGAGCAGAGCGCGCTCGCCAAGGTTGCCTCCGTGCTCGGCGGGCTCGACGATCTCATCAAAACCGTCGGGTTCCGCGATCTCTCCGGGCGGCTGTCGTGCATTGCCGGCATCGGCCGCGATCTCTGGGATCGTCTTTCTCCAGACCGGCGGCCGCTGGAACTGAAACCGTTCGCACCGATCAAGGGTGCCGTTCATTCGGCGCCTTCGACCGCCGGCGATCTCCTCTTCCACATCCGCTCCGAGCGACCCGATATGTGCTTCGAGTTCGAGCGCATCCTGCTCGACAATCTCGGTGACGGCGTAAGCGTCATCGATGAGGTTTCCGGCTTTCGCTATTTCGATGCGCGCGACCTGCTCGGCTTCGTCGACGGGACCGCCAACCCGACCGGCCTCGACTTGCCCGCCTCTGCGCTCATCGGCGATGAAGACGCCGACTTCGCCGGCGGCAGCTATGTCGTCGTCCAGAAATATCTCCACGACATGCAGGCCTGGGCGCGCATTCCGACGCCCGAGCAGGAAGCGATCATCGGCCGCACCAAGATCGACAACATCGAAATCGACGATGACGATGCGCCGCGCAAATCGCACAAGTCGCTGGCCACCATCGAGGATGCCGCCGGCAACGAGTACGATATTTTGCGCGACAACATGCCGTTTGGCAGGCCGGGGCAGAACGAGTTCGGCACCTACTTCATCGGCTATTCCAGATATCTTTGGGTCACCGAAAAAATGCTGCAGCGCATGTATATCGGCGAGCCGCCGGGCGCCTACGACCGCCTGCTCGATTTCTCCACACCGCACACCGGCACGACATTCTTCGCGCCAACCCGCCCCATGCTGCAGACGCTTGTCGAGGGCGGACAGGCGAAGCCTGCCGCACGGTAGGCAGGCGTCCTCAACGATTTCAGCCCGCGATCACCGCGAATTCAGCGTGCGTCGCGCTTTGCCTGTGCCACCTTGGCCGCCCTGCGCTGCCGGCCGAGTTCCATTGGCCGGACCAGATCCGGCGCCCTCTGGTTCGCCACCGGCCGCATACCCCTGCGCGCGGTGCGCGAGTTGAAGGCGGGGCCGTCCGATGCCGCCCCTTGCTTCATCACCAATGCCTTGCGCGCATTCTCGATCAGCGAAACGCTGGCGGCCAGTTGCCGGCGCCGCTCGGCCTCGCCATTCAGGCGCCGCATGGCCATGGCCAGCACCGCAAGCTTGAGCTGCGACCCGCCATCAGCCTTCGAAGGCGTAGCGCCCTTCGCCGCGCCCTTGCCCCGGATCTCACGCCGGCGGCGGTGTGCTTCGGTCTGCGCCTTGTCGCGCCGCTCCCGCAACAGCTTGACCAGGCCGGCAAGATCGGCGTCGGAGAGCTCCTGCACCGCCGGATGGTGAGACTTCTCCACCAGATCGTGTTCGTCGGCACTCAGCGCGCGCGCTTCTTCCTTGCGTGAAATCGCCATGGCATCCTCCTCCGCTGGCACGCCTGTTGGCTTCAGGCCCTGCTACCGGCCAAGCCTCGGCCCGAATGGTGGCGCGGTCAAGACTGGCCGCCTACGAACCTTGCGTCGGAAAATCGGTTAGTTTCCCGGCAAGATCTTGCCCGGGTTCATGATATCAAGCGGATCGAGCGCCTGCTTGATGGTGCGCATGATGTCGACGCCGTGGCCGAGCTCGTGGCGCAGGAAGCCGATCTTGCCCTGGCCGATGCCGTGCTCGCCGGTGCAGGTGCCGTCCATGGCGATGGCCCGCATGTTGAGCCGCGCGACGAATTTTTCCGACAGCGCGATCTCCTTGGGATCGTTCACATCCATCAGCACAAGCACGTGGAAATTGCCGTCGCCGGCATGGCCGACGATCGGCGCGATCAGGCCCATCTCGGCGATATCGGCCTCGGTTTCCATGACGCATTCGGCAAAGCGCGAGATCGGCACGCAGACATCGGTCGACAGCCCCTTGGCTCCCGGCCGCAGGGTCAGCGACGACCAGTAGGCGTCGTGCCTCGCCTTCCACAATTTGGTGCGCTCCTCGGCGACGCTGGTCCACAGGAACGGCCCGCCGCCATTTTCCTCCGCGATCATGCCGAAGGTTTCGGCCTGTTCGGCAACGCCGGCATCGCTACCATGAAACTCGACGAACAGGCACGGGCTCTCGGGATAGTCGAGCTTGGAATAATTCTTCATCGCCCGCATCTGCAAGGCGTTGACCAGTTCGATGCGCGCCACCGGGATGCCCATCTGGATCGTCGCGATGACCGCGTTGCAGGCCGCCTCGACGCTCGGAAACGGGCAGACGCCGCCGGAGATCGCCTGCGGGATGCCTTGCAGCTTCAAGGTCAGCGACGTGATGATGCCGAGCGTGCCTTCCGAGCCGACCAGCAGCCGCGTCAGATCATAGCCGGCCGAGCTCTTTTTCGCCCGCTTGCCGGTTGTCACCGTTTCGCCGTCGGCCATGACGGCGGTCAGCGACAGCACGTTCTCGCGCATCGTTCCGTAGCGCACCGCGTTGGTGCCGGAGGCCCGCGTTGCGGCCATGCCGCCCAGCGAGGCATTGGCGCCGGGATCGATCGGAAAGAACAGGCCGGTGTCGCGCAGATGCCGGTTCAAATCCTCACGGGTGACGCCGGGTTCGACCGTGCAGTCGAGATCCTGCGGATTGACCGCCAGGATACGGTTCATGCGCGATGTGTCGACCGATATGCCGCCGCCCGGTGCGTTGGTGTGACCCTCCAGCGAGGAGCCGACGCCGAAGGCGATCACCGGCACGCGGTGCGCCGCACAGGCGCGCACGATCTCCTGCACCTCGGCCGTCGTCTCGGGGAACGCAACGCCATCCGGTGCCTGCGTCGGAATGTAGGTGGTGGTATGTGCATGCTGCGAGCGGATCGCCTGGCCGGTCTGGAATCGCTCGCCGAGCTGCTGCTTGAGGATCCCGAGCACCGCAGCGATGCCTTCCTCGTTGCGTTCGACCGGGTTGAGGTCGCTCAGAGCCATGAATTCCTCCGCGAATGGACCAGCGTCCATGCTTGTTATGCGTCTATGGATGCGTAAAGCAATTCCAGGAAAAGTGTGAAGCGGTTTTCCGTCCGAAATTGCGTCAGAACAAATAGAGTCTCCGGAGCCACGCTCTGTCCAGCACCAGAACAAGGAAGTTTCGATGCCCATCCCCACTCCCTTCGTCTCGAAACCCATGGACATCGAGAAGGACTGGATCGACTACAACGGCCATCTCAACATGGCCTATTACAACGTGCTGTTCGACCGCTGCTCGGACGACGCCTTCGAGGCAATGGGCATGGGACCGAACTATGCCAGGGATCGCCGCCTCACCATCTACACCGCCGAAGTCCATGTCTGCTACGTGCAGGAGCTGCATCTCGAGCACAAGGTCACGGTCTCCTTCCAGCTCATCGACCATGACGACAAGCGGCTGCGGGCCTATCAGGAAATCCGCCATGTCGACGGCTGGCTGGCCGCGACTTCCGAATCGCTGTCGCTGCATGTCGACATGTCCGGGCCGAAGGTGGCGCCCTTCCCCGCCGATGTGCTGGCCAGGGTCGAAGACATGCGCGCCGCCCATTCGGCCCTGCCGATGCCGGAACGGGCCGGCCGCTCGATCGGCATCAAACGCAAATAGGGCGATGCCGACACGTCTCGTTTCCGGCTTCAAAGCCACACCGGCGATCTAAAATCGCAGAACCTTGCCATCGACCGGCGGCGGCGCTTGAAGCGGCGCGGCGCCCTCGTTAACCTTACCAAGGTTTTAACGGGAACAAGCCATTTGAGCCGTTGCGCGACTCAGCGGGCCGGTCGAAAACGATCTGCATCGAGGTAGCGACACGGGCGGCGCGGCGCCGGTTCGAGGAAAGTGCATGAAAACCGACATCAAGGTCGAGGTGGACAGGTTGGCTGCCGATCCGCGCATCACCGACTACGATTTCTGGCGCTCGCTCAAGAACGTCAACAATGAGATCTTCCACATCGCCAACAACAACGAGCCGATCCCGTTCGACATGATCCGCTGGCGCGCCATCCTGAAACAGGCGCGCATGAAGCGCGGCCACGCATAAGGTCCTCGAACGGAACAATCCCCGCAGGTCAAGCCTGGCGCCTCAACGCCGCCAGGGCCGAACGCGCCACCACCGGCGAGGACTGGATGATCGCCGTGTTGGTCATCGCGTAGGGAATGATGCGGTCGATCACCCGCTCGAGGTCGACCACCGACCCGACATGCGCCAGCGCGATGAAACAATCCTCTCCGGTTACGCGGTCGCATTGCACGATCTCCGGCAGTTCGCGGATGATCTCGGCCACGACGGCCAACTGCCCCGGCACTGGCCGGATGCGCAGCCATGCCGACAGCGGCAGGCCGAGTGCCGTCGGGTTGATCCTAACCGAATAGGCCTCGATGACGCCGCTTTCCTGCAGCCGCTTGATGCGCTCGGCCACACTCGGTGCCGACAGGCCCACCGAGCGTGCCAGCTCCGCCGTGCTGGTGCGCGCGTCCTTTTCCAGCAGGCGCAGGATCTTCATGTCGGCGGCATCGAGATCGGCGCTTTCAGTTCGAAGGCGCTTCATGGAAAACTCCTTTATTCCGGGAGAAAGATAGCCGAAAGAGCTAATCATCATCTATATAAATAGGCAAATCTGCCTGCGATACTGATCCGGTGGATGATCAAACGCAAGCTCTCGCGGCGACCCCTGCCCCGGGCAACTTCACCCTGGGCAAGCTGACGGAAAAACTGCCGCCGCATGTCTGGTTCGGCGTCAGCGCCGTCTTCCACTATCTCGGGCCGGCCTTCGCCGTGCTGCTTTTCCCGCATGTCGGCGTGCTCGGCATGGCGTGGCTGCGCATCGCCACGGCAGCACTCATCTTCGCACCCCTGACCCGTCCATGGCGAAGCTTCGCACGCGCCGATCGCACGACGCGGCTGCTGTTGCTGGCCTTCGGCGCCTGTCTGGCGGTGATGAACTGTTCGTTCTACCTGGCGCTCGACCGACTGCCGATCTCGCTGGTGGCGGCGATCGAATTCGTCGGCATCATCGGCGTCGTCGTGCTGCGCCAGATTCCGAGTTTTATCGATTGCCTCGGCATTGCGCTGGTGGTCGCCGGCGTCGCCTTCCACAAGCCGGCATCGGCCGGCTAACTCCGGAGGCCTGATTCTCGGTACGAACTGCGACAGGAAGGCTCAAGATTGAACCAAATCGGCGTCTGATCCGTTGTCACCCGCGAAAATGGCTTGGAGTGACAGAATGGAATGGAAACGGACCAGGGAGCCTGCCGACGCATGGCACATGACGGACGATCTGCATGTCGAGCACGGCAAGGGCGATCCGTTCGCGGCGGCTATCCGCGCCACCCGCATGTCGATGATCATTACCGATCCCCGACAGCAGGACAATCCTATCGTGTTCGCCAATGACGCTTTCCTGCGACTGACCGGATATGAGCGTCATGAGGTTCTGGGCAGGAACTGCCGCTTCCTGCAGGGACCGAAGACCGACAAGGCCGCTGTCGAACAGATACGCGCGGCGATCGAGGATGAAACCGATGTCAGCGTCGATATCCTGAACTACCGCAGGGACGGCTCGACCTTCTGGAACGCGCTCTACATCAGCCCCGTTTCGAACGACAAAGGCGATTTGCAGTTCTTTTTCGCATCGCAGCTCGACGTCTCGGATCGCAAACAATCGGAGAGTCGCATCAACGCGGACAAGGACCGCTTCGAAAAGGCGGTGAAGGAACGCACCGCGGAACTGGAAGCCGCCCTCGAGGCGCAGACCACCTTGCTGCATGAGGTGGATCACCGGGTGAAAAACAACCTGCAGATGATCTCTTCCCTCATCATTATGCAGCGGCGGACCATACGGGACGAAGCGATCAGGCGTTCGTTGACCACCATGCTGGAGCGCATCGAAGCCCTGAGCACCGTGCATCGGCGGCTTTATCAGTCGAAGGACGTCAGCAAGTTCGATGTGGCGGATTTCGCCAAGGATCTGGTGACAGACCTGCTGACGGCGTCGGGGCGCTCTGAGATCAGTCCGGCTCTCGACCTGGAACCGATCGTCATTTCCGCGGAAAAGGCAACGCCCGTCGCTCTGATGGTCAACGAACTCGTCACCAATGCTCTCAAGCATGCCTTCAAGTCCAAGCCCGACGGAATGTCGGCCGGCCGCCTGGGCATCAAAATGAGCCAGCCCGACGGCCACTTGAATATCGAGGTGTCGGACGACGGCGTCGGCATGGCCGACGCCAACGGCGATGCCTCGTTCGGCATGCGGCTGATCAAATCGCTCGCCCGCCAGTTGCATGCCGAGATCGAATGGCGCGACACCGGCCCCGGCACGAAGGTCGTTATCTCGATCCCGAACGAACCTCAGGAAAAAGGGAATGTGTCATGATTGAGCCGCTCAAGGTCCTGATCATCGAGGACGAAGCGCTGCTGGCAATGGAGCTGGAGAGCCTTGTCGAGGACGCCGGCCACAGCGTCGTCGGCTGGGCGACCTCTTCGGCGGAAGCCATGGCCATGGCGGATGCGACCGAAGCCGATATCGCCTTCGTCGACATCCATCTGAGTGACGGGCCGTCCGGCATCGACGTGGCCAAGTACATAGGCGAAAGGAAGAGTTCGACGGTGGTGTTCATGACCGCCAATCCGAAGCGCATCCCCGATCATTTCGCCGGCGCGATCGGCGTCATAGCCAAGCCTTACACGATGAACGGGCTGACGTCGGCGTTGCGGTACCTGCAGGAAGGCATGCGCCGCCCGCCCCCCGTTTCGGCGCGGCCGGCCGGCTTCACCCTGTCGCCGGCCTTCGAAACCGCCTGGGCGCCGGCGGCATGACAGCTGAAGTCATTTCAGTTTTTCCCGAAGGAAGGCGATCGTTCTGCCCCAGGCGAGGTCAGCCGCCTTCTTGTCGTAGCGCGCCGCCGACGTATCGTTGTTGAAGGCGTGGTTGGCGCCTTCATAAACATAGACCGTGTAGTCGACATGCGCCGCGTCGAGTTCCTTCTTGAAGGCGTCGATGCCGGCATTGATGCGCTCGTCGAGTCCGCCATAGTGCAGCAGCAAGGCCGCCTTGATCTTGGATACATCGGCGGCCTTCGGCTGCATGCCGTAATAGGCAACGCCGGCACTGAGATCGGGCGCGTTGACGGCCAGCATGTTGACCGTGCCACCGCCCCAGCAGAAGCCGATAGCGCCGACCTTGCCGTTGCCGTCTTTGTCGCTCTTGAGGAAAGCGACGGTCGCAACACCGTCAGCGATGGTCTGCGCCGGATCGAGCTTGCCGAACATGTCGCGCGCCCTGTCTTCGTCGGTCGGCGTGCCGCCGAGCGGCGACAGAAAATCCGGCGCCAGCGCCACGAAGCCTTCCAGCGCCACGCGCCGCGCCACATCGCGGATATGCGGGTTGAGCCCCCTGTTC
>NZ_RZPB01000910.1:0-2125 GCF_003998535.1 Mesorhizobium sp. M7A.F.Ca.AU.002.02.1.1
AGCCACAAAGGCTGTGTCCGTGAGCTCAATGAAGACAGCTATCTGGTCGAGCCACAAACTGGCGTCTGGGTGGTAGCCGACGGAATGGGTGGACATGACGCCGGAGAGGTCGCTTCCGCCAGTATCGTCGATCATCTGTCAACAATCGGCATTGCGAGCTCAGCTCCCGATCTTCGCGCCCGCTTCGAGGACAGGCTGGGCCGGGCCAATGCCGAGATCCGAGGCATATCTGAATCCCGCGGCATAACCATCGGTTCCACCGTTGCCGCCCTGCTGGCGATGGACGGGCGGTTTGCCTGCCTGTGGGCCGGTGACAGCCGCGTCTATCTTGTCCGCAACGCCTCGATCTCGCAGATCTCGAGAGACCACACCGAAGTTCAGGAGCTCATCGACCGCGGTATCATCAGCGCAGCCGAAGCACGCACGTGGCCGCGCCGCAATGTCATCACGCAAGCGATCGGCGTCAGCGACGAGATTGTCATCGATTTCCAGCAGGGAGAAATCATGCCGGGGGATATTTTTGTGTTGAGCACGGATGGTCTGACGGCGCATGTCACCGACGCCGAGATCGAGGCGGCGACGGTGTCGGCGACACCTCAGGCAGCCTGCGAGAACCTGCTCGACATGGTGCTGGCGCGCGGCGCAACGGATAACGTCACGATCGTCCTCGTAAAGATAGGACACGAGCGCGATGGCCAATTGCCTCCTCCATATCTGCATAGAGCGAAGGCCTGAGGTTGATGGGCTCCGACGACAAGACGCGCATATCGGGGGGCATGGCCAACACCGTCGTAGGCACGCAACTCAGCGGCATCTACGAGCTCGACGAACGCATCGCATTCGGTGGCATGGGCGAGGTTTACCGTGGTCATAATATCCAGACCGGTGACCATGTCGCGATCAAGATCGTCTTGCCCGAGTTCGCCCGTGACCAGACGATCTTGTCGCTGTTTCGCAAGGAGGCATTGATCCTCAATCACCTGTCGCATGACGCGGTCGTGCGCTACCACGTCTTCACGATCGATCCCGGGATCGGCCGTCCCTACCTTGCCATGGAATTCGTCGACGGTGAGTCGCTGTTCGACATCATGCGGCGTGGCGCGATGCCGGCGGCTGATGTGCGCAAGCTCTGCCACCGCCTCGCCTCCGGCCTGAGCGCCGTGCACCAGGCGGGAGCAATACACCGCGACCTCTCGCCCGATAACATCATCTTGCCGGGAGGCCGGGTCGACCGCGCGAAGATCATAGATTTCGGTATCGCCCGGTCGGCGAGTGTCGGCGGTGAGACCCTGATCGGCGGAAAGTTTGCGGGAAAATACAACTATGTTTCACCCGAACAGCTCGGGCTTTACAGCGGCGATGTCAGTGAGCAATCCGATATCTACAGCCTGGGGCTGGTGCTGGTTGCCGCCTTGCGCGGCAAGCCAATCGATATGAGCGGATCGCAATTCGAGGTCATCGAAAAGCGCCGGACCGTGCCTGATCTCACCGACATCGACGATGATTTTCGTGACATCGTTGAACCCATGCTGCAACCGGATCCGCAGGACCGACCGGTTAGCATGGCGGAAATCGCCAGGATGACGCGTGACGAAAACGAGGAGACAACCCCGCCGGCTTCCATCACACCCCGCGATCGGTCGGCTTTGCCGCGAACCTTTGCATCCGGCAGCAAAACCCAGGCACGATCACACAATGTTGAGAGGCACGACGACGCAGCCGCAGCGGGCCCAGGCGGACAGCCCTTCGTAGAGCACGTGCGGCCCGCGCATTTGTTCGAACGGCCGCCTCCGGCGCCGATGCCGCGCGAGGCCACGGCGCGTTTGCCTGGAAGGTCCACAAAGACCCGAACCCTGGCGATCGCTGGCTTGGCGATGCTGGCTGTGGCCTCCGGCGCGGGCCTTTACCTGGGCGGCTTCATGACGCCTGCCACACCGACTGCCGGCAAGACATCGCTTTTGCCACCGGAGCCGTCCAAGCTCCCGCCCGGCCTGTCAAAGCCGCCCCTGGCGGACTCTGCCGCCCCTGAGCCGGCAAAGGCAGTTTCGCCCGTGCAGGCCAGCGGACAGGCGGCTGAAAATCCGGCAGATACGTTGGGGGTTCAAAAGCCGGAGCCTACCAAGCC
>NZ_RZPB01000911.1:0-2125 GCF_003998535.1 Mesorhizobium sp. M7A.F.Ca.AU.002.02.1.1
GCCTTGGGGTGACCTTGCTGCGTATCCCGCCCTTCATCATGACCATGGCGACGGGGATCATCACCGCTTCCGCAGCACTTGGGCTTACGAGCGGCACACCGCGCGGCGCGGCTCCCCCAATCCTGACCGCTCTGATGAAAGCGAGTTGGATCGGCATCCCGGTCATCCTCCTATTCATCCTGGTTTTCGCCATCCTCGGCTCAGTGCTGCAGGGTCGAACATCCTACGGTCGCCGCCTGACAGCCATCGGCGCGAATCCGGTCGCGGCTCATGTCGCGGGCATTGCAGTGCGCAGTTCGGTTCTGATCGCCTATATGCTGAGCGCAGCCGCATCCGGGTTTGCCGGCATGATGCTGGCGGGCTACGCAAACGGCGCAACGCTGCGCATGGGCGACGACTATCTGCTTCCCTCGATTGCGGCCGTCGTCATCGGCGGCTCGTCCATTCTTGGTGGCAGCGGCTCTTTCGTCGCCACGATAGGCGGTGCCATCCTGCTCACCGCGTTGAGTACGGTGATCTCGGCGCTTGGCATTCCACAGGGCTGGCGCACGGTCATCGAGGGCTCGATCATCCTCATTGCCCTGCTCCTGCTGAGGGAAAACACCTTCGCGTTCCTAAGACGCCGACTGGCGCGGTAAAGACCGCCCGCGCCCGGCGATCCGGGACGTTCAGTGAGAACGTTCCCATCAACAAGCGGTCAACGATCTGGGAGACCTTCGATGCCAAACTGGAAGAGAAAACTAAGTCTATGCGCAGCCGCTCTTTGTACTGCCGCGGTCAGCCTTTCGCTCACCGCCCCGTCGGCGTCAGCGCAGGACAAGAAGTTCAAAATCTACCTGAGCATGAGCTACAGCGGCAACTCTTGGCAGTCGGAGGCAGCCAACATCGTCAAGGCGCTTGCCGCCACCCCACCCTACGACAAGACCGTGGAACTGACCCAGGTGATCTCGGGCACGGATCCCCAGGCTCAGATCGCTGCGTATGAGAGCATGATTGCCGCCAAAGCCGACGGCATTATCAGCTTTCCGATTTCTTCCACCGCCCTCAATCGCGTCATCCACAAAGGCTGCGAGAAGGGCGTGAAGTTCTTCATGTACGACGCGACGGTCACCGAGCCCTGCGCCTACAACGTCAGTTACATTACCGCTGGCTTTGGCGAGAACAGCGCTCAGGCCCTGGTCAATGCGCTCGGCGGCAAAGGCAAGATCTTCCTCAGCCGCGGCGTTCCCGGCAACTCGGTCGACAAGCGCCACACCGATGGAGCCATGTCGGTCTTCAAGAAGTACCCCGGCATACAGGTCGTGGACGAATACTATTCCTTCTGGGACGACCGTACGACCCAGCAGGAAACAGCCAAGGCGCTCGCAGCGCATCCCGACGTCGACGGCATCTGGGCTCAGGCCGGTGAATACGGTGCGATCCAGGCCCTCATGGACAAGGGAAGCAAACTGGTGCCGATGACGGGCGAAAACTCGAATGGCTTCCGCCTTGCGCTGGCCAATCCAGATTTCCAGAAGCGTGGCCTGAAAGGCGTTTCCGCCGGCTCGCCGCCGGCCAGTGCTGGCTATGCTTTCAAGCTGATGATGGAAGCCCTGACTGGAAAGCGCGATCTCAAGCCGGGCAACATCGAATATCCTCTGCCATGGGTGCCCGCCGACCAGGTCAAGCTGTGCAAAGGCCAGACGTTCGAAGATGGTTGCAACGCCTTCCCGGAAGGCGTCGTGCCCAGTTCCTTCGTGACGGAGGTGTTCAGCCCGACGCTTCTGCCGGAGCTTTCCATCCAGTCGGCGCTTGAAGGCAAGCCAACCCCAGGCGCGACCATCCAGCCTTTGCCGGCCGATGTTCCGAAAGCCGCCGACGAGCCCGGCATCAACTGCCAGAAATGCGAGCCGCCGGCAGACGAGTACAAGCTCACCAAGGTTCAGCCAACCGTCAATCCGTAATGGCCAAGGCGGGCGGCGTCACGCCGCCCGCTCCACCTTTTTCAAGAACGAGGACGAACATGCCCAGTTATCTCAAGCGCGGCCAGGACGCGAGCACAGTGGCGGCGGTCGACGCCAGAACGCGATTGACCGTTGAAAATATTCTCGCCGACGTCGAGGCGAGAGGTGACGCGGCCGTGCGC
>NZ_RZPB01000912.1:0-2116 GCF_003998535.1 Mesorhizobium sp. M7A.F.Ca.AU.002.02.1.1
CCGAGGCACTGCACGAGTTCAACCCGATGCTCGGCCATCGTGGCTGCCGCCTGGCCGTCTCCTACCCCGAGATCGCCGAGATGCAGGCACGGGCCATTTTCGAGGCGGCCGTGGAGGCCGGCAGGAAGGCCGGCGCCCTGGTGGTCCCCGAGATCATGGTGCCGCTCGTCGGCCTGGTGAAGGAACTCGACTACGTCAAGGCGCGCATCGATGCGGTTGCCAAGAGCGTCATGGAGGAAACCGGGGTCAAGATCGACTATCTCACTGGCACGATGATCGAGCTTCCCCGCGCCGCCATCCGCGCGCATGTCATTGCAGAATCAGCCGAATTCTTCTCCTTCGGCACCAACGACCTGACCCAGACGACCTTCGGCATCTCGCGCGACGATGCGGCCTCGTTCCTGGAAACCTACCGCCAGAAGGGCATTATCGATCAGGACCCGTTCGTCTCGCTCGACATCGAGGGCGTCGGCGAACTGGTGCGCATGGCCGCGCAAAAGGGCAAGGCGACGCGGCCCGACATCAAGCTCGGCATCTGCGGCGAACATGGCGGCGATCCGGCCTCGATCCGCTTTTGCGAAGAGGTCGGCCTCGACTACGTGTCCTGTTCGCCCTATCGCGTGCCGATCGCCAGGCTGGCGGCAGCGCAGGCAGCGGTGCTGGTTGCGAAAACAGGCCGCGGATAGGATCCATCCAGCTTACCGTTTTGTAAGACAATTCACGCGAACGTGCTGGCCGCGCCGCGTAATCTCGACATTGTTCCTGCCCAATTTGCGGCCATCCGCAAATTGCTCCCGGAAACAGATGCTGCAGATCTCTCCCGCGCCGCTCCGCTCGATCCTGGTCATTCAAACCAAGTTCATAGGAGATCTCGTCCTCGCCTCGGCGCTCGCCAAGAACCTGCGGCTCGAATTCCCCGGCGCCAGCATCGTCTTTCTGTGCGAGGCCCGCTTCGAGAGCTTCGTGATCGCCCATGGTATCGCTTCCGAGGTGGTCGCATTCAGGCGCGACCGCATGCGCGGCACGCCCTTGGAGCGCGGGAAGGAGCTCTACGCCATGGTGCGGGCGTTGCGCCGCTTCCGCTTCGACCTGACCATCGACCTGACCGATTCGAAGACGTCGCGCATCCTCACCGGGCTCGTCCACGCAAAGACCCGTGTCGGATACAATCCCTCCGAAAGACCCTTGCGTATGCTGGAGCGGCAGCCCGCCAACGTCCTTGCCAAGCCCTACGGCTTTGATGGCCAGCATTTCCTGTACCGCTACCTCTCGCCGCTCGAAGCGCTCGGCATTGAACTTCGCACGGTGATTCCGAACCTTCAGCCGCTGCCATTGGAGATGGCGAAAGCATTGGCGCTCCTGGATAAACACCATCTGCGGCCAAATGCCTTCATCGCCGTGCATGCGGGTGCAAGCTTCGAGGGGCGACGTTGGCAGCCGGAGCGGTTTGCAGCAGCGATCGTCGAGATTGCCGGCGAGACCGGCCTGGACGTCGTCCTGGTGGGCGGCCCGGACGAGCGCGAGATCGCCGAACGCATCGTCGCCAGGACCGCGCCGCCGGTCGTCAATCTCGTCGGTGACCTGTCGCTTGAAAGCCTGCTGGCGGTGCTGAAACAGGCCCGGCTGTTTCTCGGCAATGAGAGCGGCCCGATGCACATGGCGGCAGCCACTGGGACCCCGGTTGTCGGGCTGTTCGGTCTGACGGAGCCGTCGCGCTGGGGTCCCGTCGGCGTGCCCAGCATCTCGCTCCAGCCGCCGATGCCTTGCGCCTGCATGGCCGAGGACCTTTGCCGCGCGCCGGATCCCAGCAAGGCATGCTGCGTCTGGGGCCTGGAAGTCAAGCCGGTGGTCGACGCGGTGCGCGAGGTTCTTTCGCGCACCGAAATGCAGCTGGAATGCGTCATCTGAGATCATGGGTCGCATGCACGACTCTCGACGCGGTGGAATGACCCCTTCGCCACAGGCACGGTCACATTGTCGCGTGGAGCGCTTTTCTGCTATGCATCATCCTGATTTCCGCCTTCATGCGGGTCTTTGGGATGCCTGCTTGAAATGACGGGTCAGGAAATCGGTTTGATGCGCCTGCTGCAAAAAAATCTCTGGATGATCGCCATGT
>NZ_RZPB01000913.1:0-2114 GCF_003998535.1 Mesorhizobium sp. M7A.F.Ca.AU.002.02.1.1
GAAACGCCGATGAGAAAGGTCAGTGTCTTGCGATCAGGCAAAGCTGTCGCGCAGGCTGGTCGCGGTGCCGGTGAAGCGACCGCGCACCACACCGACGACCGCTCCGAGCACCAGCCAGAACACCAGATTGGTCACGGTCACCGCCACCACGAACTGGTGATGCAGCCCTTCCGGAATCGCCGTCTCGTAACTGTCGGGCTGCGGTGCCCCGACAACATGCGGTGCGACGATCAAAAGGACGGCAAGGATCGCCAGCGGCAGCGACTTGCGGAACGCGATCAGGCCGAGACCGGCAGCGGTTGCCGCCACCGTTGCCCACCACCAGATCTGGCGCTGGGTGAGATCGGCGGCCGGCATGGCCGGCAGTTCCGGCGGCAGGCCGAGGCCCGGCGCCAGCGTGAACACGGCAAAGCCGGCCAAGCCCCAGAACACGCCCTGGCGCCAACCACCGATACCGCCGGCGAATTCGGAAACCGCGACCAGGATCAACCCGAAGCCGATGCCGGTGACGATGTTGGCAAGCACGCTGAAGGCGAAACGCTCGAAACCGTCTGCCGGCGCCCAGCCCTCGTCTTCCGCCGCAGCAGTCGCTTCGGCAGGGGCCGGAGCGGCTGTGCTCATGGCATTGCTATCCGTTGCTGCCGGAGCGGCATGGTCATGGTGATGCCCGCCGCCCGCCTGTTCGTAGACTTCCGCCTTCAGGATCAGCGGCACGGTCGCATAGGCCTGCATGCAGGCGAGAACGACGCCGGCCACGAGCCCTGCGATCGCCGCGATGAACACGACGTTGCGAAACAGGTTCATGATGTCAGCCCCTCGTCAGTGGCAGGGAAACGCCATCGAATGGCGATAGTCGTGAGCCGCATTGTGGACCGCATCGATATGCGAGAAGCCGACAAAGCCCATCACGAAAATGCCGAGCAGCGCGGCGAGCGCAAGCTGCATGAAGCGCGACTGCGAGGAGACGGAAGCGCCGAGGGAGACGGAAGCGGTAGTCATGTCTTGTCCTTTCGCCCTCCACCCGAGGGCATCGAAGTCAGTTTCCTGTCGCCGGCAGGTCTCCTGGCTCACGGATCAGCGTCCTTCCCCACCTTCCCGAAGAAAAATCTTCAGTGGCATATGGAGAGGACTACCGCACACAGTTGCGGGGGCAGCCACGGCATTGGGCGAAATCCGCCCTTACCGCATTCCCTCTTGGCTCCAAAATGGAACCGGCGACACCGGCGAC
Source organism: Mesorhizobium sp. M7A.F.Ca.AU.002.02.1.1 (assembly GCF_003998535.1). Taxonomy (NCBI): domain Bacteria; kingdom Pseudomonadati; phylum Pseudomonadota; class Alphaproteobacteria; order Hyphomicrobiales; family Phyllobacteriaceae; genus Mesorhizobium; species Mesorhizobium sp. M7A.F.Ca.AU.002.02.1.1. The sequence goes on from NZ_RZPB01000913.1 coordinate 1,229, forward strand.
TATAGGCAGAATCCTCGCGTCCGGCAAACCAAATTCCGCCGGCGACCGTTGCGAATGCGCCATGAAGGTCAAAGCGATTTCGGCAGATAGCGCCACGTCACGAAGCCGCAGACCGCCGCCAGCAGGCCGAGCGTGACGAACACCGAGCCCAGGCCGAAGAAGGCCAGCACCACCGAATAGACCAGCGGCGGCGTCAGCTCGGAAAAGTCGAGATAGGTGCGATAGACTGCCGCCATCTGCGATCTTTCATAGGAGCGCACCGAGCGCATGAAGGCGGTCGAGCCGAGCGCGTCGAGTGCAATGGTGAAGAAGGCGCCGCAGAGCAGGAAGGCGCCGGTGAGCAGCGGCACGGTTTCGCCGACGAAGCCCGCCGCCAGAAGCGCGACCGACATGGCGAAATAGGCAAATGTCATGGTCCTGCGGCCGCCAAAGCGCTTTCCCGCCTTGCCCCAGAAAATCGCCATGAACAAAAGCGCGTTGCCGGCCGAAACCAGCAGGCCGCCGGCCAGCTTGCCCTCACCCGTAATGACCATGAACAGCGGCCCATAGACGAAGAACGTCGTCCAGAAACAGGAGCGCCCAAACGCGATCAGCCAGGCCAGCCTGAGCCTGGGCTGGGCGATGAAGCGGCCGATATTGGCGAGCGGATTGGCTGGTCGCGTCTTGCCGGGACGGATCGACGGGTTGTCGCCGAGCCGGTAGGTCCAGAACAATGCCAGCAAGGCTAACGCGAACACGGCCACCGCGCCATGCGCGGCATAGACGCCGAAGCGCGTGTAGAGGAAGATGCCGAGCGTCGGCCCACCGGTCCAGGCCAGCATCGACCACGCCATGCGCAGCGATTCGGCCTGCATGAAGTCGGTCTTGCGGATGTGGTCCATGATGT
>NZ_RZPB01000914.1:0-2109 GCF_003998535.1 Mesorhizobium sp. M7A.F.Ca.AU.002.02.1.1
CAGGATGGTCATCCCGTAACGGCCGAAGAAGAAGGCGACCGTCATCAGCGCCACCATCACCCACCAGGCGTTGATGCGCTGCGTGAGATTGACAAGCGTCGAGCTCAGCGGCTTCGGCGCTCGCGCCGAAAGGATGGTGGCGACGATGCTGGCGGTGGTCAAAACCGCCAGCAGGCCGATGATCAGGATGGAGATCTCGTGGCGCATCAATCGTCTCGCTCGGGACGCGGGTTGAGCGCCAGAAGCGCGGCGTGGGCGCGCTCGAGAAAGGCGCGGCGTTCTTCGCCCGGGCCAACCGCGACAGGCGCGCCGAAAACGACGCGGCACAGCAGCGGCACCGGCAGGAACTGGCCCTTGGGCAGCACGCGCGACATGTTCTCGATCCAGCACGGGATCAGCTCGACCTCAGGCCGCGCCGTCGACAGATTGTAGAGCCCGGAGCGGAACGCCAGCAGCGGCTCTTCGGTCATGTTGCGTGTGCCTTCGGGAAACAGGATAAGCGAGTGCCCTTGGTCGAGAACCGACAGCATGATCTCGATGGGGTTTTCCTCAGGTCTCGTCCATTGCCGGTTGATGAGCACGGACGACAAGATGTCCTGCGCGATAAAGCGGCGCAGCCGCGACTTCCCCCAATATTCGCCTGCGGCAACAGCATGGGTGATCGCGCGCTCCCTTTCGCTGAGACAGGCCGACAAAAGGATGAAGTCGCCATGGCTGGTGTGATTGGCGAAATAGATGCGCTGCCGCTCGGAGGGCAGGCTGCCGTTCCAGATCGGCCGCACCCCGGTCACCATCCGGGCCAGAGCCGACAGGCCGACGGAGGTTACCGTCTGCAGCAAGGTGAAGGTCTTGAGCGAAAGCTTGTTCATCGCGGCGCCCAAAACCCTGCCGCCAGAAGCGCTGCGGCAAACAGAGCCAGGGCAGCGCGTTGCTTGAACAGCAAGCGGCTTGTGCCGGCCATGCGGTCATCGAGCAAGCGTGTCGCGAACGGAGCCGGTTTCAGGCGCATGCGCGCCAACATGTCATCCACCGCGGCACCGCCGGAAGCTTCGTCGTCATGGCTCGCCATCAGTCGGAACAGCAGCGCGTCGAATGCCAGCAATGCCGACAGCGCCAGCACAGCAACCGCGCTCGCGGCGGCGATCGACAAAGCGATGGCCGCGGGCAAGGTCTCGAAGGCACCGCGCGCCGACGCGGCTAGAGGCGCAAGGACATTTGCGGTCAGCACGATTGCGGCCGGCCACGCGGCCTGTCGCATCAGCATGCCGGCGAAGCGGTCGGTGCGGTCCTGATAGGTATTGCCTGTCATGACGCCGCCCGCCCAGTGGCCTCTGCAAGGTGGACCGGCCGGCCGGCGGCCGCGAGCATCTCGCGGGCGAGCGTCGGCGTCCCGGCCCTGCCGGTCGCCACCAGCCATTCGGCGACGACGCCGGCGCTGCGCTGGAAGCCGAGCGCGCAGCACACCAGGACGGTGCCGTCGCGGCGTGCATTCTCCAGCGCGCCGGCTGCCTGTTGCCGTATCGCCAGTGGCGGCGGCAACAGGTCGATCATCGGAAAGCTGATCCAGCGGCAATCGGTTGTCGCCGGCTTTTCGAGTTCGGCGGCGAGGTCGATGACCGTGCCGAAGCTGTTGGCCTCGCTTGCCGTGGGAAAGCGCCCGAGAAAGACACCTTCGGCAATCGCCACCTGGGGGGCAAGATTGCGCGTCCAGGCCCATATGTTTGCCCTGGCGCCGAGGCGATAAGGCAAGAGCAGGACACGGCTTGCAAGCGTCATGCTGCCATCGGCGGATTTCTGGAACACTTTTTCGCCTGCCCCTGCATAGGCGAGGGTGACGATGGCCAGCGCCAGCGCCGGCCAAAGCAGGAAGAGCGCGACGGCGCAAACGTAGGCACCGAGCGCGGCACCGGCCAGCGCGAGGACGGCGCCCATAGCGTAGAACCGCGCCAGCCGCCGCGCTTTCGCATCGTTGGTCAGCCGGAAGCCTGCAAACGGCAATGCGCCGCTGCGCGGAAACAGCCACAGCGCAAAGAACCCGAGCAGCGCGCCGGTCGGGATGTCGATGAAGTGATGCTGCCAGGTCGTCAGCACCGAGGCGCCGATCAGAAA
>NZ_RZPB01000915.1:0-2105 GCF_003998535.1 Mesorhizobium sp. M7A.F.Ca.AU.002.02.1.1
CAGCTATGGTACATTTTCGCTCATGGTGCTGATTTGCGCCAGTGACCCGCCGCACAGGCGGGTTTTTCGTTTGATGCTCCGTCAGCCACGCGCCTGCGGAGGGGCAGCCTCGCCGCCTCGCAAATATTCCTGCTGTGAAAAAGTCCGATTTGCATGCGCGACTGATATTTGCGATCTGCTCGCGTCAGGGCGGGATATCAGGAGGAGCATAGCCGATGCGCTGGAACATGATGATCTTGGCCTCTTGCCTGCTGACCGCCGGCTGTGTCGGCGGCACGTCGATGTCGGAACAGCAGGATGCGAACGTCCAGTCCTCCCTGCAATACGACACCGTGCCGTGCGACCAGTTGCTGGCGCAGCGCAACGGGTTGGCGCAGCAATACAACCTGCCGATCAAGGCCAAGCCGACCTTCTCCAATCCGGCGATGGGCTTCGGCCCGTTCACGCCGGACATGCGCTCCAAGGCCAAGCGCGATACCGACAAGGCGAGCGGTGAGATCGATGCCATGAACCGGTCGATCGACCGACGCGACTGCGGCCAGCCGGAGAAGCAGAAGAAGATCGCTCTGCCTGGCTAGAGGTCGGAGGCGGCTACGGGTCGAGAATCGCAGGCAACAAACCACCTTGCAGGGCACGATCGGATGCATCTCTCGGAGCTCGGGGACCGCATATGTATCTTGGGGCCGTCCAACAGTGGCAAGTCGACCCTCGCCGACGCGATTGCCCGCAAGCGTGATCTGGCGACTGTTCACCTCGATCAGCTCTTCCATCTCCCGAACACGGATTGGGAAGCGCGCCCAAGGGACGAATTCATTGCCTTGCACGACGCCGCAATCGCCGGAGAGCGTTGGGTGATGGATGGGAATTATTCGGTAGGTATGCCGCAACGTTTTCGGCGGGCGACGGGATTGATCCTGTTGGACATTTCCACACCCGCAAGTTTGTTGCGCTATTTTCGCCGGACGTTGTTGGAGCGGGAGAGGCGCGGTGCCTTGGAGGGCGGGCGCGACAGCGTCAAATGGGATATGATCCGCCATATCACTGTCGCCACGCCGAAAAATCGCAAACGCTACCTGGCTATGTTCGAGCAGATTGATCTGCCAAAGGTGCAGTTATCGTCACTGCGGGCAATCAAGAAGTGCTTCCGGGAGTGGGACCTGGCCCGATGAGGCCTTGTCCTGGCTAATACCCTGCATCGCGGTCCACCAGATTGTCGAGCTTTTCGCCGCGTTCGAAGGCGTCCATCTGGCGCAGCATGATCGGCGCCAGATGCACCGGATCGGAGGTCGCCGCCGCGTGTGGCGTCACGAACACTTTCGGATGCCCCCACAGCGGACTGGTCTTCGGCAGCGGTTCGACCTCGAACACGTCGAGGCTTGCCTCCTTCAACGTGCCGTCATCCAGCGCCCGCAAAATGTCGGCATCCTTCTGCAGGCGGCCACGCCCGGCATTGATCAGCACCGAGCCGCCGAGGCCGTTGCGTTTCCGCAGCTCCTTCAGCACGCCGTAGTTGATGATGCCCTTGGTCTCCGGCGTCAGCGGCAGAAGCACCACCAGGATGTCGGTTGCCTTGAGGAAGGGGATCAATCCAGCTTCGCCGGAATAGGTCGCGACGCCTTGCATGGCCTTGTCGGTGCGCGACCAGCCATTGACGGCAAAGCCGAGCGAGAGCAGCACCGAGGCCGCGGCGCGGCCGAGACTGCCGAGGCCCATGATGCCGACCGAAATGTCACCGGCAGGCCTCTGCTGCGGCTCATGCCAGATCTTCTTCGACTGCTGCGACCGGTAGAGCAGGCCCTGGCGGTGATGGTCGAGCACCCGCCAGACGACATATTCCGTCATGTACTGGGTGAGGTTGTCGGCAACGATTTTGACGATCGGCACGTCGGGCAGGCCGGGATCGGCGAAGATATGGTCGACGCCGGCGCCGATCGAGAAGATGGCGCGCAGATTGGGCAGCGACGCCAGGATGTTCGGCTTCTGCTTCCATACAACGGCATAGGTGATCGAGGGGTCGCTGGCGCCGTCCGGCTCCAGCACCACCTCGCGTTCGGCCGACAGCAGGTCGCGCCAGCGCTGCGGATGAAAGCCGGTGACGGCAAGCA
>NZ_RZPB01000916.1:0-2105 GCF_003998535.1 Mesorhizobium sp. M7A.F.Ca.AU.002.02.1.1
GATGGGCTGTTCATTGAACAACGCCTACATGCAGCACTCGCTGCTGGCGCTGGTCGTCATTCCGGAGCTCAGGATCTCCGATGTCGGCCTGATCGATGTGACGACATTCCAGAAGGTCGATCTGTTCGTCTAGGATTGTTGATATTCAGGCCATGCCGACCTGTAAGTAGCGATTTTCTGCGCTTCCGGTGCTCACGTACTTAAGTACGCTCCGCTCCGGTTCTCGAAAACCACCACTTTCGGCTCGGCCTGACCCGAATCTCAACAATCCTAGGGCCAATGCCGCCCGCTGGCTCACCCGCCGGTGGCGATGGTCAGCACCTTGAACGGCGTGGTGATGACGATCTCGGCGACCGAGCCGACGGCCTTGCCGAGGCCCTGGCCGAGATTGTTGAGCTGTGTCGGGTCGGGTTCGTCCGAGGCGAGGCCCGCCGGCGCCCGCAGCCGGGCGCCGAGCAGTTGCACCAGCATCGGGTTGTCGGCGAATTTGGCGTGGTTGAGGCGGTCGCCGCCCTTGGCCTGGGAAAGATCGACCACCGACACGCCATAGCTGGCGAGGTCTGCAGCGTTGCCGTAGTCGCCGACGCGCGGCTTGTCGCCCGAGATCAGGGACGAGAGCTTGAGAGCCCGGTCATCCGCAGAGAGCAGGATGGCGAACGGCTTGTCGGGTTTGCCGTAGCGGATCATCTGCTTCTTGAAGACGTCGACATCGATGTCGGGCGAGGCCAGGATGACGTAGCCCAGTTTGCCGCCGAGATCCCGGTCGCCGGTGATGGCAAGCTGGCGCAGCGTCTCCATGGTCACCCAGGTTCCCATCGAATGGGCGATGATGTCGATGCTCTTGACCTTTGTCTTGGCCAGCATCCTGAGCGTCGCCTCGAGGTCGTCGCGCGCTGCGTTGGCGCTTTCCTTGTCGTAGATGTAACCCGTGGTCTTGCCGCTCGAAGCCCAGGAGAACAGCACCGGGGTGCCGGGATATTTGGTGTCGTGGGCGATCTGCGTCAGCCGGTAGATGCCGTCGTCAAAACCGTTGTTGAAGCCGTGCACGAAAACCAGCGCACGGTCGCCGCGCATGGAAATGTCGGCGCCGACCGCTTTGGCGAACTGGGGCGCGCCTTCATAGAAAGTGACGTCCTTGGCGGTAAAATCCTTGGCAGGATTGCTGTTTGCCGATCCCTTGGCCCGCTCGATGGCGCCGACCTGATGGCTTTTGGGAACGGTGACGTCGACACGGGCAAAGCTGGTGGTCAGCGAGCGATCGCCGTCGTAAACCTGTCGCGGCTCTTTTGTTGCCCTCTGGCGGGTGGTGGCGACGAAGATTTCATGCGTGGCCGCGATGTCGGATGCGGGCACCGAGACCGTCGTCCTGTTGAGCAGGTCGTGCGTTTTCCCGCCAGCGCAGCCGGTGACAGCGAGCGCCGATGCAACGACGAGGTAGCTCTTCGAACGCACGGTCACACGCAGGCTCCCGCAAAAGGGGACGTCAAACGCGTGACGTCGCTGGCTATTCCGATAAGGCCAGAGACCGGCGCGGTCCAGTTCAAAGTGAATCCATACGTCCGCGATGCCGGGCAGGCATCGCCGCGAGACCGCACCTATTGGCCAAGCAGGCTGATGCGGTCGGTGACATCACGGTCGCTGGCAAAGCCGTCATCCTCGCGCAGCCGCTGGCCGATCATCTTCACCAGCGTCGGATTGTCGGCGAATTTCGTATGGTTGAAGCTGTCCGATCCCTTGACCTTGGACAGGTCGACGACCGTCACGCCATAGGAGGCAAGATCGGCGGCATCCTTGTAGTCGCCGACACGCGGCCGTGAACCGGCGATCAGGCCGGAGAGCCGCAGCGCACGGTCGTCGTCCGATAACAGCAGGATGAACGGCTTGTCGGGCTTGCCATAGCGCCGCATCTGGCTCTTGAACACGTCGACATCGATGTCGGGCGAGGCCAGCACCACGTCGCCGAGCTTGCCGCCGAGATCGCGATCGCCGGTGATGGCCATCTGGCGCAGCGTTTCCATGGTGACCCAGGTTCCGAGCGAATGTGCGACGATGTCGATGCGCCGCGCGCCGGACTGCTCCAGCATCCTGAGCGTCACCTCCAACTG
>NZ_RZPB01000917.1:0-2102 GCF_003998535.1 Mesorhizobium sp. M7A.F.Ca.AU.002.02.1.1
CAAGCAGCTAGATACGACAGGTGACCTCGAATGAGGCGTCTTGCATGGCTTCTACACCTGCCTGAATGCCAGAACTGCGTTCGTACCGCCCATGGCGAAGGCGTTGCTCATGGCGACGCGCACCTTGCGCTCGCGCGGCACATTGGGTGTGATGTCGAGGTCGCAAGCGGGATCTGGCTCGCGATAGTTGGCGGTCGGCGGCACGACGTCCTCTTGGATTGCCATCACGCAGGCGATCATTTCAAGCGCGCTCGCTGCGCCGAGGCAATGCGCGTGCGTGGACTTGGTGGAAGAGATGGACATCGAATAAGCGTGGTTTCCAAACACACGCTTGATCGCCGCCGTTTCAGTCTGATCATTGCTCTTGGTACCGGTGCCGTGCGCGTTGAGATAGTCGACGTCCTCGGCATTCAGCCCGGCATCGGCAAGGCAGGCGCGCATCGCCGACGCTGGCCCCTCGACAGATGGCGCGGCAATGTGGAAGGCATCGGCGGAAAGGCCGACGCCGGCGATCTCGGCAAGAATTGTGGCACCACGCCTCGTGGCATGCTCGTAGCTTTCCAGCACGGCCATGCCCGCACCCTCGCCCAGCACCAGGCCCTTCCTATCGGCGGAGAAGGGCCGGCAGGTATCGGGTGAAAGCACGCGCATTGCTTCCCATGCTTTCAGCACGCCCCATGCGAAGGGTGCGTCGCTGCCTCCGGAAACCATTACGTCGGCCCGGCCCAGCTTGATCTGGTCCACCGCCGAGGCGATCGCATGGTTGGCCGAGGCACATGCGGAGGTCACCCCGAAGACCGGCCCGCGCAAGCCGAGGCTCAAGCTAAGATGGACGGAAGCGGCGCTGGGCATCACCTTTACTCCAGTGAAGAGTTCAGCACGGATTGCGCTACCCAAAAGCAGTGAGCGGTAAGTTTGTTCTGTTGCGTACGAACCGGTAAATCCGACGCCCACTGTCGCGCCGAAGCGATGGGCATTCCCCTCGTCGCAGGAAAGTCCGGCCTGCCGCATGGCTTCGCGCGCTGCAAGCACGGCGAGCAAGCTGAAGCGGTCCATGGAGATGAGATGCCCCCGGTTGATGTCGTGCTGGGGCAGCGCCTTGATCTCAGCGCCGGTCATGCCCTCCAGGTCATGAAGCTCGGAATTGGCGATCGGGCCGATGGCGGAGCGGCCTTCGCGCATCTCTTTCCACATAGAGGCGGCCTCGGTGCCCAGTCCGCACAGGCCGCCCACTCCGGTGATAACGACGCGCCTGTCCATTCAAGCCTCCTTCGCAAGCAAGCCGCGGACGGCTTCCACGACGTCGCCGACATTCTTGAGATTGGACCAGGCATCGGCCGTGTTCATGTCGATCTTGATGCCGTAGGCCTGCTCCACATCCCAGAGGACGTCCGCCAAACCCAGCGAATCGAACCCGAGCGCGTCCAGTTCCGTGGCGATTGTTATCTCGCCGACGAATGACGCAGGCATTCCCTCACCGCTCTCCGACTCGGCGCGTTTCTTGATCAGGGCAATGACGTCCGTTGCGAATTGATCGGCCATTCTGTTTCCTGTCTTTCTTTCCCGCGTTTCGACCTGGACGCGGCTCAGTTCCTGAGGCGCGCCGCGTCGCGAAAGCCATCACGCTTGGGCAACTGACAAAACCCAATGCTCATAAAGCCGGATCAGGTCCGGCCGGTGTGTGGCGTAGGTGCAGTATGACGATGTGAGCCGCTACACGTGCGCGTCTCCCGGTCTGTCCATAGGCTCGGAAGAAGTCGGACAGTTTGACATGGCCGGTCAGTTGCAACTCCCTTTCCCAGCACTCCACTGCCCGGTAGAGCGCATGAAAAATCTCCTTTCGGGCGGTTTCTTAAGACGCTCGCCACGCCATGAGGCAGTGGGGGCATCGGTGTCCATCAGGTGCTTCTGCCCATGCAGGATTCCAGAACATTGATGAAATCGTTTGTTTCGATGAAAGGCATCCACACTTTGGATGGTTGACCACGCTTTTCAAAGATCGTGAACTACATCTCCTCGTTGTGCTCGACGCACTCCGGACAAGTAACCTCATGGGCGCGGCATGCAGGATTAACCGAGCCCAGCCGGTCATGAGTGCGGCC